>NZ_JAAOHT010000021.1:0-49665 GCF_011440255.1 Haloarcula sp. JP-Z28
TCCGAATACGATATCGACGACACCGATCCCGTTGCTGACCTACTGGCGTCGTGGGTCTTCACGGGCCCTGGCGTCTCCGACCTCTTGCCCGACGTCCAGGAGGCCGTCGACGAGGAAGCGACTCGCCTTCGCGAGCGCGTCGACGCCGGCGTCGAAGACGCCGCCATCCTCGATATCCCGATGGTGGACGCCAATTCCCACGGCCACATCCGGGGGCTCGTCCGGGAGATTGCCGACCGCAAGGGGTTCTATGACGGCAATCGTGCGGATCTCGACCGACTCACCCGCTGTCTGGAAGCAGCGCTCGCGACGACCGACCGTGGCCCGGACCCCTGCCTCGTGGCAGATGCCCTCGACAGCCTCGAATCGCGTGACAGCGTCTCTGACCGCCTCGATATCGACGCTGTCGAGACCGCGCTGGCAACGCTCCCCAGCGCAGCGATCTTCCCAACGCTGCCGCCGGCAGCCCGACGGATGCTCTCGGCACTGTTCGCGAGCACCGAGCCACTCGACCGGAAGGACCTCATCGAGATTACTTCAGAGAGTTCCTATAACCGCCATCACAAGACGTTGCGGGCGTTCTTCCTCGTGGAAGATACCGGCGAGGGCTTCGTCGCACACCTGGAGCCGTGGTGGTCGTCGACGTCATCGGTGAGCGAGCCATATCACGAGGACACTCCGTACCCGGGATCACCGGCCGGCCATCCGTCGCACATCCTGCTGGGCCCAGTCTATGACTCTGGGCTGCTGGACATCCCGCCGGATGAATACGCCGCCCTCGGATATCTCGACTACCAAGAGCTTCTCGACGAACTGGGGCTCTCGCGATGGCGCCCCATCCTGGAGGCGTTCTGTAGCGATTGCCATGAGGCAACTACCACATCGCATGCTGTGGACTCAGAGCTATCTTACTCGGACCACTCAGGGGTTCGAATCGGGCCGCCGTCGGTGACTTACGACACCGCTCAGGTATCGATTACTCAGACTGTCGCAGACGACTAACTGACGACTGTCCGTTGAATGCGTATATAACTTCCACAAGCAGTGAGACGTGTCAGCGATCGTGCTGGGGGCAGCACGTGTATCCTTCGGCTGCCGGCTTTATGGGTCAACATATCTTAATTATGGGCGAAACGTTTCCTCAAACAGAGTGGCGCTTGATTCGCTATCTACATAGACGATATCGACTTCAAGCTCGTTGGCTGCTGGTGTCTCACCGTCACGGAAATCAGCTGTCCCGCTATTCACCCGGAATTCAATCGTTTCTCCTGCCGACCAGACATCCGTCCCATCATCAGCGATGAGCTTGGTTGATCCCGACCTCTGATCGATCAAGTCATCGTTTCCATCGATATTTTCATTCAACAGCTTGGATGAAGCTGTACTCGGCAGATCCACTAACCGCGCCTCGGTATCCACACCAGGGCCAGACGCACGAACAATGATCTCGATGTTCTCGACGGCCACGCTGTCACCGGCAACGTGTGTGATCCGAACAACTTGCTGGTCACGATCGCCGCCAGCAACAAATTCACCACTTGTCTGACCGACCGATGGCGCAGGATTATCGACATCCTCTGCGAATCCAAGTACGAACGTGGCAATCGTTGCGGCTAGTATGACTGCAATTGCGACCATCAGAATAACGGAAATAACGGGTGAAACAGCTCGCTTTTCTTCCACAGGCTCACTGTTGTTCCCTCTCAAAATAAATCACTGCCTCCTCTTTTGCACCATCTGCGCGTTCACCTTCCCTGTTCAGCCTGCCATTGGTAGCTGCTGTTAAGGGTGCCGCCAGATTCAGCTAAGCTGATATTGCTCTTGAATCGTCGGCGAGACCAGCTCGTAATCAATATACTCACCGGTGAACTCAGCGTTCCAGACGAATTGGTTGGTGATGCCGTACTTGTTTCTGATATCGGCTGGTAAGCACCACTGGAGGCCGGTCTGGATGTCGACGATATCAATATCGTATGCGCCTGGCCCCAGTGTCGTTTCACAATAGTCCTGGTCGATGTGGAGTCGCACTGTCATCGACGAATCCTCGATATCACGGATGCCGAGCCGGAAGGCCCCGTCAGGTTCAGTCCCGGCCGCAGCCAGCCACTCTCTCTTGATGCTCAGGTACAGAGACGTCCCGCCGCGCTTGATCACACTCCGGCCCGCAGCCATAGTGTTGGCCATGCCAGATACTTACCGAGTAACTAGGATAAACGTATCGACCGAATCAGTCAATGGCTGTTAGATACTCTAAAATTGTATATTTACGGCATTTAGAATATCGACTCTATTTGACAGCGTACTAGTAGATATAATATCTAAGTCAGACGTTGAGACCTCTTACCAGTTGTTGTGCGTCTGGTTTTTATCTACCAGAGACGGTGGAATAGGTGAGCGATAGGCTTGCCTACTGTTCAACTTCGTATTTGTTACTTGCTGGGATCGTTGTCCCACATTTGACGCAACTAAGAGTCCCGGTAGGAGCGGTTCCGCAGACCTCACACCGCCACGTGTCCCCGACCTTGATTATGTCACCATAACAGTCGTCGGAAGTGTGTACAGTCCCAGTTCGTGTGTATCCACAGTCAGGACATTTGTATTTCCTAACCGTTACCATATTCGGGGTTATTGGATCTGCCCGAAAATACCTTATTCTACTTTTGATTTCGATGATGGCTGACCAATCCCAGTCCGGACCACTGCGCTCAGGAATAGATTCGCTGCATTCATACCAACTGATATACCAGCACATTTCTGCTATTTTGAAGCTCCGTCTGTCGACCGTTGGCTCGCCCCTTGGGTAGCCTTGGTTGTTCTCGCCGGACGAGGAATCCACACCAGCCTCGCTCACTGCTGAACCTATCGCTGTCTGCCGATTGTGCGCTATCTTTGGATTGGGGCTGACAAACTAGACAGATGCCCCATTGTGTTGCCGTCTCCGGATTCTCTCTTGGGAAGAACACAACGACGCAGAGACACCACTGCGATGGGTTTGGACTGGCCAACGACTGAAACCTCCCGTAGACATTTGTAAGCCAGCAGCTAGAGTCTCTCGTAATGCCACGCAGGTGGACAGAACAATATATGCGGGAGCGGTTTCCTGCCGAGGTTCGTGAAAAACGACTTGAGCAGGGGTTAGATCCCACACAAAAACCCACACACGAGTGGCTCCGAGAGAACGGCTATCGGCAGTTTCTTCGCCGGGCTCGTGAGCTCGGGTACACACCCGATACGTTCCTCCTTGAGGAGTGTGGATTCGATGAACGGCACAAAGAGTGGCCTTGCTCTGATGGGGAGCTGATCAGGCGTCTGGAGGACTGGCTAGCCTACCACGAGGACGTGGGTGAACGTCTCAATAGCACATCCATCGGCGACGCCCGAACCCATCTCCGGCGCATCATGGAACTGTCTGAACAGTGCATCGGAACCGGAAATCTGCTGAAGTATGGCCGTGGTGAACAGACGGTCTGTGTCCGGCGGGCAAAACACCTGATGCGAGCTCTGAAAACCGAGTTCGAGAATAGCCAGACACGATCTAACTACATCACCACGTTTCGGGACTTTCTGCACGATTCGTACAAAGATGGGTACGTTGAGCATGAGCCGATTACAGCGCTGGTCGACCGATCCGGCTGGACTGAAACGACCAACGGACCGGGATTCGCCGCGACAACTGATCTCGTGAAAGCGTATTTTGAGGCCTGTGAAACCCGTGTCGAGCAATTCCTGATACTCGCGCTGGCGGGATACGGCGTCCGACCAAGTTCGATCTGTGGGGACGAAGATCGCGATGCCTTCGTGCTCGATGCCGAGGTACCGCACATGACCTTCTCGGATGCCCGCAAGAACGGTCCGGGACAGATGCCACTGGTCATCGGTGTCGATTTCGTCCGGTCGTACTTCGAGACACTGGAGCAGGACCCATCGTATGACGGTACGATCCTCCCGAGTGACCGGTCTGCCGATGGTGCCCGGTCAGCGCAGTGGGTACGAGACAAGATCGCAGCCATCGGCGAGCGGACAGACGCAACGCTGCCAAACGGAAATAAGCCGACACCGAAGCACTTCCGGCAGTTCTGGTATACTCGTTTTATCGAAACGTACAGTGAGTGGCTCGATCGAGCCGACGATGTTGCCTCAATGCGCGGGGCTTCCTCGGGCCAAGTGGCCGCAGAGGCCTATGCCGGTGACAGTCCGTGGTTCAAACAATTCATCAGATATATGCGGCCGACGCTGGAGGCAGCCTTCCCGGCGGAGATCACACCAGCTGATGAATTGGGCAATATCGACGTCAATCCCGACCGTGGTCCGACAGGGCAGACATCGCTGCAGACGTTTGCACATACGACTGCTGCGAGCGTTCTGGGTTGGTGTTCGGTTGCTATTGGTGCTCTGACGAAAGCCCGTCTTCAGAAAGAGAAAGCAGAGTATCTGCCTGATGACTGTGAGCTTAAGATTGTACGACCACGCCGATTCGCGAAGGGTACTCTTGTCTCGATGGTCCTCATCGTTATCATGGGGATACAGATGGCTGAACAGGGTGTCTACTTCAATCCAGTAACAATGGAAGCTGGCACGCCAGCCATCCCAACACTGCAGGTTGTCGGTGGTTCAATGATTGGTGCTCTCAACACGCTGTGGGCAGATTACAAAGTCCGAATACAGGATGAGCCAGACAAACGCGGCGTGTTTGACGCACTGCCGTTCTTTGGGCCGGACGCTGAGTAAGTCTGCGGTAGCGACCTCCGGTCGCCTGTGAACTATTCGACCGAAATCAGATGTAATATCCTACCCCCGGCTTCCGCCACCGGCACCGACCTGCACACCGGTCTCGGGGGTGTCGCCAGTGTACCAGGAATCGTCGACACAGGAGTCATCGAGCACAGAAATTCGCCACTCGCCGGGCTGTTCCATTTTGACGAGGAATTGAATCTCGGTATCGGGGGTCCCATCTTCATCCAGCAGCCCACACATATCGAGTTCGTCTTTTGGAATCGTTACCATGCCGGAGTTGCCGCGAACATTGAGTTTGTTAATGCTTGGCATAAGTCTTTCACGGCCATCGCCAGTGGATAGCCATACTCCTGCTGTTCGGTGGATACGAGCGTAAAAACCACTCCCATTTTGACACCAATTCGTTGACACCTGTCAAAATGGGCTGGTGCTTTACTAGCCGTGCCAGCCGATACCGTGCTATGGTGACCTCCGTCTCCTGCCTGAATTGTGGCGAGCCAGTCAATGCACAGTACGCACGCGTGTTCGGGAACGATGATGACGAGGTCCATGCTTGTCGGAACTGTGCGACACAGGGTGCTATCTCGAACGGCGCCGCCGTCGACGCCGACCGAGACGGGACGCCGCTGGTGCACCGTCCCGACGTCGACGAGCCCGTTGAGGCTGTCTTCCACGAGGCAGAATCCGAGGAAGACTCCGAGGACTACGTCACGCTCGAGGAACCCCGCGAACAGCCGACCACCACACAGACTGGGTCAAGCACCGACCATCACGACGACGAGGCGTTTGCTGCCCTGATCGCTGAATAGCCTTCAACTCGCCTCGAACCGGGCCCTCGACAGATTGCGGTCCACTGTCGCATCGTTTCAGTGATGAGAGACGCGTGCAGCGACGATGATCTCGCCCGCTGCCCGCTCAAAGAGGAGTTCATACCCCTCAGCCGTCTCTCGCAGCGGGCTGTCTGGGAACGATCCGTCCGGATATGGGCTCGACGGCGACTCGACAATCTCCGGTTCATCGCCACCGATATCGATCAGCCCGCTTCCGGGTGCGAGGACACGCAGCTCATGGACGGCGCCATCGACTGCGGTATACTCTTCGACGATCGTGGGCTGCCCAGCCTCATCGGTCGCGACCTGGACGGCATCATCGCTCTCATCTTCAGCAGCAGACTCAGGAACACTCAGCCGGAACTGGAACTCCGGTGTCTCATGTGGATAGCCCAGGTCAGTGAACTGGAACTCGGAAAACCGGCTTTCGGTATAGCAGAGGCCATAGCCCGGTGGCCGGGACGCGAAGAGATTCTGATCTTGCTTGAGGCCTCGGAAGGGCTTGGGTGTTTCTGCCTTCGTCGTTCGATTCGGGCGCTCGCGGTTACTCAGCTCGACCCAGTAATCAAATTCCTTGAGCCAGTGATTGTGGACATCTTCCTCGTGATGGGCTGCGCCGACGAGCGACACTCCGGCTGACCGCATTTCCTTCGCGGTGTCTGACATGATCTCGACACACTCGTAGGTCCAATGGCCTGCCTCGCCACCACTCGTGGATTCCGGGGCGAGCATTCCGAATTCATCGATATAGACGGTCATCCAATTCCGGTCACCATCGCTGTCAACCCGCGTTCCGCGGAATGTCCGGGCGGCGAGAAACCCAAACCACCAGTGTACAACCGGAGTCGGCTTGTCTTCGCCCTGCGGCGTGAACTTCGGCTGTTCGGTCGTCGTATCCGGAATGGCCATTGCTCTTTCACAGCCCCGGAACAACGGATCGGGATAGACGACATTGAACGTCCCTTTCGGATGGTCCTGGAGCTGCTCGATGAGATCGAACACGTCAGTGTAGTAGCGCACCGCCCGGACCAGCTCCTCTGGAGTGGGCGCGTCGCGGTCGACAGCCTCCATCCAGCGGCCGTTGACATCAATCCCCTCTGGTAACCAGAGCGTTGTCCAGTCGCGGAGTCGACGCCAGTCTGAACTCTGCTGACGACCGTTGCGGACAATTCGCTCGCCGTTGTGTTCCATCTGGTACGTGGCAAACTGGTCGATGGCAGTGGACTTCCCGGAGCCTTTCGGGGCCTCAATGAGCGTGAGACTGGCTTTCGGACTGGTGACGGTATCTGGCCCGTCAGCTGCATCTTCGATATGGATGAGCATGTCCGGATAGACACCAGAAAGGGCTGCTCCCGTTCGTCGATAGAAGGCTTCGGGATCGAAGGCGGGAATATTGAAGCGCTGACGGATTTCGTGTGCATCAGACGGGTATTGACTCGGCGCCGGTCGACCGATGACGATGGGCTGGCCTTGCTGTGTTCGAACAGTGTAGCCGTCGCCGTCAGGATCTTCGCCTATCAACATCAGTGGGTGTGCAGCTGTGGCTGGCTGGTACCGATAGTTGCCTCGTGGCATTCTATTGTGGGCCCTCTCTCATCGGCGAGTGCCTTGCAGTGGTGCTCGAAGCTGGCTGCCGGCTTGTTCCTGTCACCAGCGACCGCAGTGCTGAGAGCCACAGTGGTCATCGCAGAATAGTTAACAGGCGACTAGAATAAATCCGTGGACTCTCATGCACGCGCTCGTCTGTGTGACGAACTCGAGCGCGTACGCCGTGGACCTCACCGGCATATCGTCTACGGTGACCCGCGCGGACCTGCCTGCTGCCACAGCCCGTTGACTCGACTGTGAGCAGTAGTCAGTACCAGATATATACGAACCCTGTCAGGTACGGTCGATGGTGGCAGAAAGAAGAGATATTGGCTGGGTAGTGACACTGACGACACTGTTGTGACGTTTTTGCGGTGAGCGGTACGCGCGCGTTTCCGGAACTGGAACGGAAGGGGGGACCCCCCAACCGCCCAGTCTCTGCATATTGACTGACCTGCTGCGTCCACTCACAGCACCCGCAGCGAGTACTACATATCAGAAGTAGAGTATAGTTCTGTTTGGGATGGTATCAGTCCCAGTCATGCGGTGCCGGAATCTACTAGGATGTTCAATCGCTATTGTCTGGTACTGATGTTCATGTCGAGGCACCACTCTGCAGACCACTCACAATGCTGGGAACGCACGCGTCGCAATCGTGTTGGAGAGAATATTGATGAGTGAGTCACGACTGAGCGATGGCGAGGGCGCTGGGGCGCTGGAGGAGTGGGTCGAACTGACGGCAACTGAGCGACGCATCCTCGTCGAGATCAGTAAGATGGAACAGGAGGACTGGGCGATGTGGGGCGGAGCAGTGATTGATGCAGTGGGCGAACAGCACCTTTCGGTGTCAGACAAACAGGTGTATCGCGTCCTTAGCAAGCTGGTTGACCGGGGGTGGCTGGTCGATTTGATACCGGACAAGCGGACGAGCCGATACGCACTCACGCCAGCTGGGCGGGACGTGCTTGAGGCAGGCCATGCAGAGCTGACAGCAGCTGTCGACGAACTCCCGGATGAACTGTTGAGTGAGCGTCGGGAGTAGTTTGCACCGAGCAGGCTTGCGTCGCCCGCTGCCTATGTAGAGAGGTCCATAGGCTTATCGCTATGGAGTTGATACCATAGGGTAGCGGATGGCGTCCTACACGACCATCGAAGACTGGCGGGATGTCAAAGACGGCTACGTCGTTGCTGTGACCATCCGGCAGGCGGACGATGAGACGTACCCATGTGGATAGGATTACAGTCTCCACCTCGGGGAGGTCGGCGGGGACACGATCCTCCGATACGACAACGCCCACGAACAGACGAAAGGGCACGAGCGCCACAGCAACGATGATGTTGAATATATCGAGTTTCCGGGGTTGCCGGCGCTCTACGACCGCTTCAAGGAGGAGATTGACGAACTCTCGCCTGTCTCGTGGAGTTGGTCAGCGTAGGACGCCTCCAGGAGGGACACACCATGGCCACACTCAAAGTCACCGTCGGAAATAGCGAGCAGATCCAGCAGCGCACTCGTAACCGAATCAAGGCCGCGCAGGACGGTGAAGACCTTGATGACGCCCAGCCAATGCTGAACTTCGACTCGTACGCAGAACTCAGTCGTCTCCTCAGTCCAAAGAATCTGGAGTTGTTGGAGGCGATCTCTGAACATGAACCGGCGAGTATCAGCGAGGCTGCTGAACTGGTCGACCGTGATTACAAGCAGGTCCACCGGAACCTCTCCGAACTGGCAGCCATCGACGTCATTGAGTTCGAAGGCGGCGGGTCGGGCCAGGCGAAGAAGCCACTGTTAGCCTACGATGGTCTCGAAATAGATATCCCGTTTACCGGTTCGAACGGGAATACCGGTACTGCTGGTCCATAGCTACTCTCTGAAATCCATAAGTATATGATATTTAATTTGAGTCTCAACTGGTGTCATTTGTTATAGCACCCAAATGTTGATTCCGATAGAGTGTCAACGCTGTCAACAAGGATGTCACATCAAGTCCGTCTTGAGGATGATGTATACGAACGGATCAAAGCGAACAAGCGTGACGACGAGTCATTCAGCGACGCTGTAGAGCGGCTTATCGGTGGGCAATCACTCAGAGACCTTCGCGGTGTGTTCGACGAGGACCAGGTGAACGAGATGCGGGACGCCATCGAACGGGCTGATCAGGACGACCGCGACGAAGTTCGGGATGTCGCGGAGCGATTCGAATGATTGTCGATACAAGCTTCATTCTGGATATCATCGACGGTGTCGAAGCGGCCTTCGAAAAGGAACGGGAACTTGAAGCAGCGAACGTTCCACTGGTGATTCCATCAATGACGGTCTTGGAATTGTACATTGGCGTCGGGAAGGTCGCGGATACCCGTGAGGAACGCCAGACTGTAGAAGCTGTGCTTGACTCGTACCCGCTGGTCGATATGACACCGAGTATCTCCCGCCGCGCTGGTCGGCTACTCGGTGAACGGATGGCCGATGCGGACGACGGTGAGGGACCAGGTATTGGCAAAGGGGATGCGGCAATCGCTGCAACCGCTCTGGAGCGTGATGAGCCTGTTCTCGCCGGCGACAGCCACTTCGGAACAATTCCGGGTGTGACCCACGAAAGCTATCGGTAGCGGCAGGTCTCACAGTTCGAGTTCTGCGAATGCCTCATCGATAACATCCTCGCTGGGGGCGTTCAGATATGGCTCGATGGCGGCGAAGGAGTCCCACCCACCGACGGCCATCACCACTCGGGGATTCATCTGCTCGTCGACGAGGAGTCGTTGGGCGAACCGTCGACGGAGATCGTGTGTACTCACCTTCTCGAAGTCCTTGTCGCCAGTCGCTTCAGCCGCCCGCGCAGCTGTCCGACGAACCACAGCACGGACGCCGGGCTGGGTCAGATCAATAAAGGAGTCCTTTGGTGCGATGTTGTGCTCGTTCTGGAAGCGCTGGAGGTCACGCTCGACCTCGGCGGGGAGGAAGGCATCGCGAGGCTTCCCACCGTTGCCGCTGGTGTCTTTCCCGGCCTGAACGCGAAGTCGATACTGACCGCTCTCAGTCTGCTTGATGTCAACGGGTCGGACCTGGGGAATCTCGAATGCGCGCAGGCCGACGAACGCACCCAGTTGGATAATGAGGTCGTCGCGCTGACTGTTGGTCGCCCGGCGGAGGTCCTCAATCTCAGCGTCTGTGAGCCAGACCTTGTGTTCGTTCCCGTCGGTGGCTTCAATACGCATTACGATTACTTTAGTTTCCGTCACTAAAGTATCTAGCGGCTGGTAGGTATGGGGCGAGACACCCCATGTGCCGAGTGAAAATCGGGGAGTCTGTTACGACTAATATGACAAGTCGTTACTCATTATCTTAGGCGTGTCTTTGAGATATGGCCGCTCGGTATGTTTACGTACTGAATAGGCGGTTCTTTTTGACAGTTCTGAAAATAATCACCTTGCGAACTGTTCTGTGACACCTTACTGGCAGTGACATCCGTGGGCCGCGCACGGCGCAAAGTCCGCGCTAGCTATCAAATATGATAATCGTGCCCATGTCGTTTTTGCAAATGTCATAAAATAGCTAAATATGTCGAGTAGTGTTCAAGAGGCAATCCAAGTCCTCCATGTTGATGATGAACCGGACTTTCAGGACCTCACTGTGGAATTTCTTGAACGCGAAGACGAGCAGTTCAGTGTCGTCGTAGCTTCTGGTGCCACCGAGGCTCTAGAAATAATCGACAACGACAAGCCAGACTGTGTCATTTCAGACTTCGATATGCCCAGAGCAGATGGACTTGAATTTCTACAAATGATTCGGATAAAGTATCCACAACTCCCGGTTGTTTTCTTCACTTCGCAGGACCGTGAGACGATTATTGGTAGTGCTATCGCCGTCGGTCCCACAGGCTATGTAAAAAAGGAGGCAACTGCTGAACAGTACGAATTTCTAGCCGAACAGATTCGCAGTACGATGTAGTGACCAAACCGCGACTTATCGGACAAGTCGTAATTACGCTAACGTCGGGATTTGGAATTAACCACGACGTTCGTTGGACGCCGTAACACGCCTCGAAAAGTGAATAAGTTACGCGCGCTCTCTATCTACCTCAACCAAATATTCAATAACAAAATCCCACTCGTCGAGATCATAGTGAATCGTTGCGACGTGGGTCTTTGGCTCATATTCGCCTGGATTGATATTTGCTCGCACTGCGTCCCATGCTGGTGTCTTGAGGTCCATTTTCTGACCGTGGTCGCTCTCATCGCGGATGTCCGGCGGTTCCGAATCAGTGGTTGAACCGAGGCTGCCAGCTTCCCTCACAACAATCTTTTCGTACCTCATACTGTCTTTACTCATCACCTTCCTTCCAGAGATAAATCTGCTCGTTTGACTCTGTTTCGACGGCGTCAATCATCGGCAGGTTGTCGGATAGTGACGCTGGATCGACCAGCGGTCATGCCGGACCAGTATTGCGACAATATGTTTAAGACTAAACAGAACCATGACGAAGTTACTAACACCAACCGGAGGCTGCATGGGTGTTCAACGACGAACCGGGTGATAACGAGACGTTCCTATATAAACTCGAACGGGAATCAGAAGTTCAGAAGCTTATCGCACACCTAAAACGGAGTAGGAAGAACTACGTTCGACGACGAGCGGCCACAATGCTGGGGAACATTGCAGAAATCTCGAACCCCAACGAGCGACGGCAGGCTGTCAAAGCACTGGTCAGCGCTGTTAAATCGGATGAGGACGACAACGTTCGCGCGGCTGCGATCGACGCGTTGTATCAGCGTGGCGAGGACGCGTTCGACTATCTGGTCGCAGAACTCGCTGAGATGGGAGGTTCAGAGGCAACTGAGCGAACCGCGACAACACTACTAACCGAGTGGCTCTCAGCTGACCGGCTTGAGTTCCGGATGGTTGCGGCGACGGCACTCGGCGAACGTGGTGCGACGGCGGCCGTTCCGAATCTGGTTCAGGCGTTAACTGATCCGTCTCCTCGTGTTCGAACGCGGGCAGCACAGGCGTGTGGGCAACTGTCAGACCCGCGAGCTGTCTCACCACTAAGTGAACGCCTCTCAGATGATCGGCAACAGGTGCAGGAAGCTGCCGCTAACGCGTTGGGTGCCATCGGGACTGATCGTGCGCTTGCAGAGTTGGTCCCCGTAACCCAGGCAGACGAGGAGGCGCTTCGACTCACTGCGGTTGATGAACTCGGACAGTTTGGCTCGGTGAAACCGGTTGTGGTCCTTGTTGATGCTCTCGATGATGACTCATCGACTGTCCAGCGGGCAGCGATGCTCTCTCTGCTAGAGTTGCTCACGACAGCCTCCCCGGAGGAACTCGAACTCATTCGCGGGACCGTTGTCGACGAACTGGCTCGAGCAGATGTCCAGGCAACAGTGCCGGCGCTACTTGATATCGCTGCAGACGGGACCCGGCGGCGGTACCGGCAGACAGCGATTTGGTTGTTGAGCCGCATTACTGGTGACCGATATCGATCCGAAGTGATTGACTGCCTGCTCTCGGCTCTAGACAAGCCCGACGAGGAAACCGCACAGCTAGCCGAAGCAGTGCTCCCAGAGCTACGGAGTCCCGAGTTAGAGAAGCGCCTCCGGGTGTATCTTAGCCGTGAACGTGGATCCGAAGAGGCACGGAGCCGCGCTCAAGCAGTTCTTGATGAGATATGCGACGGCTCCTCGGGAGAACTTGTGACAACGGGTGTCGACTATACATATGTCGACAGTCCGGCCGACTACACGAACCAGCACAGTTCGCGTGACTGACTGCACCTCTTATACGGTCCTAAATCGTGAACCCTTTGCCCGAATCTGCAGGTCGAACAGTTCCTTGAGTACGTTGATTTCTGATTCGGGCTGTCCGTTCGGATTCAGGTAGTAGTGGGTGAGCGCATCCATGTTTGCCAGCCGAGAGTTTAAGACGTGAACGAACTTGAATGCCGTCTCAGTGTCGAATAAACGAAGTAGTTCGCTGAGAATATCAAATCCAACGGTTAGTCGCGAGTTGCTTGTTTGTTGTTCGTCCAAGACACGAACGAGCGTCTCACCAAGTTCGGTCATGCTTACTCCCTTATCCAAGATAGCGATGTCAAGTGGAGCCGCCTCCAGATCAATATCCGTAACATCGGCAAACGGCTGTGCTTTGGTCGTGAGGATCGTCGTCCAGGCTGGCCAGGATTGAAGCGCGTTGTCAAGAAATCGAACGCGCTCTGCTGGGTTATTAGTGACAAAAACTGCGACGTCTGCCGGCGATGTGAAATGCACGCGGGCGTTGTCGGCGCCTGCAGTTTCTAGTGGTGAGAGAATCAGGATATTGCCGACCCGATCAATCCGGTCGGCCACATGAACACCAGAGTCGATGAGTGCGGAGACGTGTTTGAACAGGTGATTTTTGAATTTGGCAAGCCCCTCGTCGGCGTCGTAGCTCTGACTGGTCTGGTTGCAGTACGGGCAGTCCCACCTGAGGCTGAACTCGTCCGATTCAACGGTGTGTTTGTAATGGGAGAGTAAGTGGGATTTTACTGCATCCACGAGTTCTGACTGCTTCGACGACCAGACTGTGAACTTACACTCCCGACACTGCCACTGATGGACCATTCGGGTAGGGTATAATTCACTTCGAGTCAGAAATAAACTTATCTATACGTTCTCTGCTGTGATCTAACCAAACGTAATGAGGGCGATACAGTCGATTAATTCGCCGACTGCTACTCAGCGCAAAGCGGTGGGCAAATATGGTGGTGTGGAAATCTATGGCTTATTGAATAGACTGCTCTATTGATCGCTCAGCTTTTCGCCGAAACACTCTAGGAAATCCGGCTAGTCATCTTGACATATACGGCTATGACTGATCCCGATTCACAGACCCCGATGCACGAGTGCCAAGCCGATCTCGTCGTCGCACTCGACCTAGATGACTTCTCGCCGGACGCCTATACGTCGGCATCGTATCTCGAAGCGGCCCTCGAGGCTGGCGTCACCGTTGTCGATCTCGCCACCGCCCACGATGTCTCGAAGCGCTCCATCTACCGCGTGCTGGACCGCCACGACATCGACTACGAAACGCCACCCAAAAACGGCCCTGCCCGCCGGCTCTGGAACGCCCATCCCGATTCGGTGCCCGGTGATGACTGATGGGCGCGACCGACACAGCTGCGACCGTCGACGCTGGTGTGGAGCCGTCGCTTGTCGACACGATCAAGAACATCGAGGAGGGTGATCTTCTCGTCGTCAACGGTACGTCACGAACTTGGGATGTCACGGATGTCGCTAACCGCACCATTGAGGGCCCGAACGACGCTCGTGAGTCCAAGCGCGTGTGTCGACTGTCCTGTGGCGAGTCGGTGTTGGGCTTGGAGCTTGTTGCGTATCCGGACCACTACACAGCGTCGTTACACGCTCCTGCGGTCGAGGACTGGACTGAAGAGAGCCAGTCGTTCGATGTCCACGATGTCACCATCCTCTCGCAGGACATCCCGTGGGTGGTCGTGACTGGTGGCGCAGACAAGTATCACTTCCCGGACCCACAGGCAGCTGCGTTCGGTGAAGCGCGACCGGCTTGTGGCGGTGGCAATCAGAGCGCGACATATCGTATCGTCCGCTCGAATACTGTTCGGCCTACATACGCTGGCTGCAAAGATTGTCTGCGCCGCGAGAAACCCGTCGCACTCGACCACGTCACCTGTCCGTCCTGTTCACGGTCGATCTGTCACGGCATTCTTCGAGGCAGTGCGGTGGGGGCCGTCGACGGGCTGTCGATCACGTGCCCACACTGTGACTTCGACGGCGTGATCAATGTCGATGTGGCCAGCGGCTTCGCCGGCGTGGACGATCCGACGACGTGACCCACGGTGACTGCTGACTCACAGCCGTTGAGCCGGTAAACTCTATATTGCTATATCGAATATCTGTAGACTAGAGACAGATTGCATATCTGGATACAAAATCTAGATATAATATACAGATACACGATATGTGGGCCTGCACGCACATACAAATGACCGATCCGTGATGCAGAAACGGCGACTCAGAACTGTGTCTCTTGCCGTTCGGTGAAGGTTTCGTAGCCGTCTTCGCCGGCCTCAATAAGATCAGGGCGGACCTCCGCAAGCCCTGCCCGGACAAGCAGCCCAAGTACTGAACCGCGACTCTCCGAGTCGGTAGCATCTCTGTCGAGATACTCGCGAACATCGGCCCCGACAGCATCGAGTTGCCCAGCCTCGTCGAGGCCACGGATCAACGCTGCGAGGTTCCGATCTCGCATGGTGAGGTTCGTCGGTACTTCGCCAGCATCGAGTTCTTCGTAGACGTCGGCGATGTACTCCTCTAACGACGGCGCGTCGGGCTCAGTGTCTTGTTGCTGTGGCTCGCTCTGGTGCCGTTTCTGTTCTTTCGACTGTTCGAGTAGTTCCTCTGGGTCGCGGTCGTCTGTGGTGTCGCTCATCGGTCTGTGAGTCTGCTCAGCAGTTGCCCAGTGTTCGCACTGTACGCCTCACGGGCTCGCTTCCCGGTCGCATAGAGTTCGTCGTCAGGAACAGCGAAGAGCGTCCGGCCCGTGTTCTGGTTATTTCCGATGTCGGCGGTCTTCGTGACTGGTTCGCCGACGATCTCCGGATACTCCTCTGTCACATACTCGACGAACGATTCTGAGAGGGTCTCCTGACTACTGATTATCGTTGGGATGATCAACGCCAGGCCGAGGTCGACATCAAGGTCGGCACTGATTTCCTCCAGCGTCGCATCCAGTTTCTGGAGTTGGTCACGCTCGAAGGCACCAGGCTTCAGCGGAGCGACGACATTCCGGGCAGCGAAGAGCCCGTTGAGTGCGATGTTGTCCTCTTTGCCCGGGAGGTCGAAGATGACGAGGTCGTACTGGTCGGCGACGAGGTCCTCGACGAACCCATCGAGTTTCTGGTAGCGCTCTTCGAGAGGGACGTTCGCGAGGTTGTTGTCCGCGCCACCCAGACCCGGGTCAGCTGGGATGAGGTCCGGGCCCTCGTCGGTCGGGAATGTCATCCGGTCCAGCAGGTCATCGATGTTGTCTCGGAGGAACGCCCAGTCATCACCGAAGACAGCTGAAATCGGGGCGTCGATCGAGACGCCGTCGTCGGCCGTCTCTTCGTCGACGATGGAGAGCCCGAAGTGTGTCGCGAGGTCGTTCTGTGTCCCGGCGAGATCGACCAGGAGCACCTCGTGACCCATGTTGTGTGCGGCAACGGCGATGTGGGCGGCGCTGGTTGTCTTCCCAACGCCTCCCTTTTCGACGTACGTAGCAGCCCGTTGTACTGATGCCATATACAGATACTGTATACATATTGGTGATACATATAGCTGCGTCAGACGTTCATGTAATCATGAGACTACTCACTGCAACGGTGGCGTGCAGAAGTACATTCGATCACCATCGAAAACGGCATATCGCTCTTGAGCCGGGTCATAGACCACGCGTTCACCGGCATCTGCAGCGACATTAACCAGATCGACGAGCGATGACATTTCGACTACATTCAACTCAGAATCATGTAGATCTTCAGATAGAGTTCCAATAGAGATCCACTCAGCATACTCCACATGAGTCAGTTGGTCACGCTCTGCTGGCGAGAGCGCAATCTGGTTACGGCGACGTAGTAAAACGAGGCTGGCAAGCCCGCCTACACTGACAACGAGTATTGCTGGCCCACCAATGCTCCTGATCGGTGAATACTCGCGCGTCGTAGTAACTGATCGCACCTGCCGGCTTGTATTCGTCATTTCCCCTGGATCATTGACAACAAACGAATCACCGTCGGGAATGAATCGAAGTTCATCAACAAATTCGCGATTAACTGTCCGGCCATTTACTTGACCGGTCATTTGTGTTTGCGCTTGGACAACTACGATTGGGTCGCCAGGTGTCTCACCCAGGGTTTCCTCCACACGCTCAAGCTGAAGACGTGTCTGATTCAGGTTAAATTCAAACTCTGTGTTTGCAGAACCACCCGGTTCAACATCAGCCGCGGTGGTGCTCCCGATCTCGCGAGTCTGCTGCCAGAAAACTGTCCCGTCACCACGACTTTGAACAATCGATAGAACCGTAATATCAACATCTACGGCCCCATCTCCGCTTGCAGTATACTGGAACTGGTACTCACCAATAAGACGCGGTGAAATAAGCGGAAAATACGCGCGTTGATTCCGCAAGCGCTGATTTGTCTCATACACTGGGTTTTGTCCAGTCACTGTTGCACCGTGACTAAACGTTGATGTCCGACTCCACCGTGAGTCGACCTCTGTCTCAGTCTCCGTTCCTGGGCTAATATGAGCAGTATAGCTAGCCCATAGACCACCCACTAGCAGAAGTACAAGCAAGGCAAGAATGATGACATATTGCTCGTCGACTGCTTTTCGGATTCGTAGAGGAAGTGCGTCATCAGACTGGTCTATTGTGTCGGTCATCGCTGTGACCCTCCAAACAGCTTACTCCATCTTGAACTTACACCCGGCGACCCCTCAATTCGAGGACCATCCCCGATGATCCGTGCTACGATAATGAATGGGAGAGCTAATACTGTGTCAAAGACAAGCACTGGGGCTAGCGGGCTGAGTTGATACAATATTTCAATCGCTGGTTCGGGGAGTATGAGCGGATATCGATATTCCTGCACGTATCGCCTGTATGCGCCTGTGTCGGAGGGTGCAAATAAACGTACGGTCGCATTAGCTGAGTTATTTGGCTGGATACGCCCGCTACCGGTTCCATTGAGCACTTGAACGCCGTCACTGGCCGGTTCAACATAGTACTTTACAGGGAACACTGTTCCGCCGGGCACCCGGTATGCTGTCGTTTCCGTTTCACCTGCAGGAATAACTCCAGGACCCGGTAAGTCGGTTTCAGCACTTACGACCTGGTACTCAGTCGGTCCGAGAGGAAGAAGTACACTGAGGGTCGCTGTTGCGACAACGACCGCACCACATAATAAAACGACTTCGCGTGGTCCGGCCTGCAGACCGCGTCCACTGTCATGTCCTCCAGTACGATTTTGGACTGAATCTCGATTCAACCCTCCAGTGTCTCGACTACTGGCTAACAATAGAAATAGACCCGCCACCCCAGCGCCGACCCATACTTGCGTTGGAACCCGTTGTTGGAACGCACCACCGACTGTCTGAACTGCCATCACTGCTGTTCCCAGTTCCGGAATCGTAATCAGGGTACCAGCAACGCGGATGCCGACAGCGACAACTTGTGGGTCGCGAACTGGGGGCTCGCCAGCCGATTGGTCGGTAAATGGGTTCGCATCTCCTTGTGTTATGTATCCGCGCTCGGTTTCTCGAACAATTCGGTGAGTGGTCAAGTCACCACCATTCACTTGCTCAGCTCGATAAATAATCACGTCACCGGGTGCTGGCTCACCAACGACCTCCGGCGGTAGCGTAAGGAATCCGTCTCCAGGATCCAGTGCCGGCTCCATACTTCCGGTTTCAACGTAGGCTAACAGAAGCGGCTGCCCAACAACTTGCCCAGCAAGGAGAGTGATCGCGAAGACGATAATAAGAACCTCGACCACCCGCTCTACTCTTGCCCACATTCATCACAAAATCAATATTATGCTTACATAAAATTGCCGAAATAAGTGACGCTATCTTCTACAGACTGGGCAGGCCGAGTGCCTTGGGGCTTGACGCCGCAGCGGTTCACTCTGAATGTAGTTGTCTTTGCGCCTCTATTACGCCGTTTTGACGAATTCGGACTTCATGTGTATCCACAGAGAACCGAACCTCAGTAAACTGACGCCCTTCTACTGCCTGAAGGCCGTTACAGAGTGACTCAGCGTCAACGTACTCATCTAGTACTGGTACGTCATCACTAGACAACTTATCTAGAACTCCTGCAAGCTCTACAATAAGCTCGGTATCGCTTTCCCAGTCATGCACTGCAAGCGTCTCCCAGTCTTGTGGCGAAGATGGAGTAGCAGCGGTCCCTGACATACTCCCCACTCGTTCTTATACCAATATGAAAATACTGCCCCAAATATCAACAGTAATAACGAAAGACTATAACTTATAAATCAAACAGGAAATATAAGATACTAAGTAGAGCCAACGATGTAGATCTGGAATTACGAAATATTTACTATAAGCGTTGATGCCCATTTTGAGACGGCGAGAGGACCTCGCTGTGAATGCCAGGTGAGGTGGCTACTCTTGCCGGCGGATACGGAGAACAATGACCGCCACCAGCAAAGCGACCAGTAGCACAGCGCCAAGCGCTGGAGTCGGACTAAAGCCACTGGGCTCGCGATCGGTTGGTTGATCAGTCGACGGTGTCACAGCAGCACCACCCGGCTCGGCAGTTTCGGTTTCCGTACTGATATCGGCTCCCTCAGTTTCGGTACCAGCATCAGTGGACCCGACAATCTCGGTTTCGGTGACGGTCTCGCCCACATCACTCACATCCTCTGTCTCAGTGGGGACGCCGCCTCCGCCATCTTCGCCATCTGTGCTGTCGGCATCGTCTCCAGCATCTCCGTTGCCCCCACCGCCTCCGTTGCCCCCACCGCCTCCGCCTCCGCCACCCGGCCCGGAATCGGACTCATCACCGTCATCGAGCGCCGGTGCATCATTCACTGTCACGGCAAGCGGCGAAAAGCCCGGCGTGCCAGCGGCAAGCGTAACCGTACTACCGGATGTCTCTTCAACAGCAGTTGGGAGAACGTCCCAGCCGGTCCCATTATACCGCTCAACAGCAAGGTCGTCGGGGCTAACGCCGGCCGGGAGGGCGGATTCAGCAACTGTTAGCGTGACTGTCGCATTGGCAGCTGGAGCACTGACAAGAGTAATGTTACCGGCTGCAACGGTGGCTGACCCGTCAGTGGATGTCCCAGTAATGTCACTAACAGACTCTGCTGCGACTGCCCGAACTAGCACGTCACTCCCTGTTGACGCATCAGGGGTAACCGATACCGACTGTAGTGCAGGCTCTGGCCCGCCCGGGACCGGATCCGGTATCTCAATTGTTTCCCCAGTATCACCAACTTGTGGGCCGCCACGGACAATAACCTCTTTACTGACCGCATCAGACTCATTCGGTGCGCGCGAGGCGGTCTCTTCGACACTAAGGGTAACGTCATATGTCCCGGTTTCGTTAAACACGTGTTGGGTCGCCGGACCGGCCCCGCTTGCGACAGTGCCGTCGTCAAAGTTATAGACGTATCTTAGCTCGTCGCCGCTGCTTCCGGTTGCATTAACTATCACTGGTTCACCAGCAGTCGGGATATCGGTCTCAACCGCAAGCGTCCCATTAGCGACTTCACTCACCTCTGCGATGACCGACAGGGCGAGGTCGCTCACCTCAAAGTCACCACGCGTGTCAGCAGTGAAACCTATCGATGTGGACTCGCCGGTCCCGAGCTGGATCGCATTTGTCTCACCTTCAACTGGAGCGTCAGGGTCGGCACCACGGTAAAAAGTGAAGTCATCGGCAGGTGGCCCTTGGTCGACGATGTAGACATACGCTTGCCGGTTGCCATCCTCACTAGCAACGTTCGTGTTGAGGACGAGGAGAACGCGATCGAACCGAGTTACCGCATCAGCTTGCAGGCCCTCACCTGGTACGCCTGCATCACCGTCGAGCTGGATTGATACTTGCCCGCTCGGGCCAACCTGAGCGTACGCACCATTCGGCCCGTTGGCCGGTTGGATCTCAACGCCCTCGCCAATTTCGGCGGCCCGTGTAGTCGTGGGGGGAGCTGTCGCTGTAAGAAGGGCGAGCACAATGAGTACGGTGAGAGTCCGGGCGTTCATTTACTTGATATGCCGTCGTTAGTTTAGTGTCGAACTGGGTATGTATCCGGCGATTCTGCGAGTTGCGCCGCGCCGGGCAAGAGGTGCGAGGCGAACTGTTGGAGTCCTGTGACTGACATTAATCATGCCAGCAGTGGTCTTACGTCGCTTCTGTTATCTCATTTCGTGCCTACAACGCAATAGCACGTTTAATTTATGAATTAATAATATGGGCTAAATCACGATTTACCTTTCATCTAAGGGGCACGAGTATTGGGATCAGTACTTCGGTTGACCACTACGGCATTGCCGCTTGCGAGCTGACTGCCGCTGTTGGCCTTCGAGAGTTCGTTTGCGACTGCCTGGGCGTCAGCAAGAGCCTGTCCGTTCACATCAGTAGTACTGGATTCCATCCTGATTTCTGCACCTCCGAATGCCTTCCCAATTCTTGGGTCACTGTCGTCATATTCGATCGAGTTACCCTCAACTGTCGCGCTCTCAGCGGACGAGTCAATGGCGAGGCTCTCACTATTGGCCACGTCCGTGAGCGTGTTGTCCACCACCGTTGGGTCCGCGACGCTACCTGTGGCGATTTTTGTGCCACCACGGAGCGTACAGTCACGGATCTCCTGACCGATTACGAAGAACCCACCCGGCCGACCGCGGTCGAGCGAGATTGGACGGCCTGCCTGCCGGTTCAGAATACCAATGTCGACGTTGATGAACGAGGCGCCAGGGGTGTTTCCGAGTGAGAGACCGCCTTTGGTGTCGAAGGTGACGCTCCCGTCCTCCTCAACGAAGACTACGTTGAGGGCGGCGTTGCGGAAGGTAACAGCGGAGTCTCCGACATTGATCAGCCCGGAGCCGCCCGAAAAGTTGCTTTTCGAGCTTTCATTACTAGCCCCGAAAAAGTCGAACTCGATGTTCTCAACTGAAATGTCGTCTGCCGAGAACGTTATCCCAGCACTGGGGTAACCGCCGTCGTAATTGAGGGTCGGCCTGCTGAGGCCTTTGATGACAGCGTTTGCTTTGTCGAACTCGACCGGATCCTCGAACGAGTCGTACTCTCCGCCCTCGAACAGTGCAACGAGAGCAGACTGGGAGCTACTGCCACCTGCAGTCCCGCCCTTAATATCGGGCTTGAGTACCTCATTAACGCTGGCGAACTGCTCCCCAGAGCCGACGATGTCCGGAGTCGCCCGCGTGCCGGCGTCGCCACTCACTTGGACTGAGTTCACTGCATTTTCGATCAGCAGCGATTCGATTTGTGCGGCTTTGCTGCTCTCACCGTTGACGCTGGCTGGGTTGTCAACGATTTTTATTTCCTTCGAGTTCTCGCCGTCAATATCGTGATTTACAACTTCGTTGTTTTCAACGGTGAAATCGAGTTCACCGGCCGTGCTTCCGAAGCTGAAGATACCTTCGGTAAGGACATTTTCAACATAGTTGTTCGTCAGCGTGAGTGAACCAGATGCGCCGTTCGCGCTGATCGGAGCGTTGATCGACTCACAGTTAGTAATCGTCGTATCTTCGCCGGTCGCTGCGATGGTGGGGTTCCCCTTTGGGCTCCCGCTGCCAGCTTGATTCTCAACCCTGACTCCGTCGAGAGTAACGTCTGAGCCGCTAACGAGGATAGATCGTTCACCACCGAAGCCGGCTCCGGTGACTTCCTCAGTTATTTCCAAGTTCCGAATGCTCACACCGTCTCCAGAGGCTTCAATAAATGCACCATCCTGGACATCGCGGTCTATCGTTGGCCGACCATTGAATCCAGTGACCGTAACATCATCTGTCGAAATGTCAATCGCCGTGCTCTCCGTGATTGATACACTGCCATCAACGCCGACAACTGCCCCTGCGTCAACTTCACCACTGCTGAGTGCACTGGAGAGATCAGCGAAGGTGTTTGGTTCGTCACCGTCCCCATCAACTACGTACTGGGGTTCAGGAATACTCTGTTCTGGCGCGGAGGCGTTCGCGTCCGCGTACAGAGTCACATTATCGAGCAACTGTCCGCTGACATCGTTGTTAAGCGTGTCAACGGTCAGCCCGACGACAATCTGCTCACCAACGCCGAGTTCGACAGAGTTGGCTGCTCCTTCGAGTGACTGCCCATTTGAACCGTTCGTTGATGTCTCAGTCGACCGTGTAACACGGAAAGTCACCGCGTCGCTGTCATCCTCGAAGTAGACACTGACTTCTTGCGAGCCCTGATTGACGACGCGGAACAGGTCTTCAAGCTGCGTAATCGCATCTTGAGTGACACCCTCCCCTGAACCACTGTTATCGCCGTCAAGTTCGAGTTCGACCGTGTTGTCGCTCTCTGTGTTTACGTACTCGCCCGCATTCGCGCTGTCGAGTGGCTGAATGGCGATGAAGGAACTTTGATCCCCTGCAACGGCCACATCCACGTTCCGCTCTGCCTGTACACTAGTAAATGCCTCTGTACCGAAGGCTGCACTGCCCCCTGCTGCGGTCGCACCAATGCCGATGAGTAGCTTTCGCCGTCTCATGTCCACCCATACCTGTATGTGGAGAGTACTTTGTTTTCGCTCCGTTGAAGGGCCGAAACAGGTGATTTCGGCGTCGGTAATACTCTGTTAACGCCCGTAATAGCTTGTTTACGAAACAGAAATTGACACGCTACGGGGTGCGAACCTAGATGTTACGAGAATTCTAACTGATATGAAGCCATTAACACTCGATTAAGTGAACATAAAAGTATTTGTACATATCTAATATATATCCGGTTGGGTTAATGAGTATACCTGTAGCTAACTGGCTAACAACCAGCACGGGGGTTGAATTGGAGGAGGAGGTGGTCTTTTCTGTGTTGTCGAACCAACGTCGGCGATTCGCACTTCACGCTCTGTGCCAGCGGGGTGAAACGGCTGAGCTTGGGTGGTTGGCAAAACGGGTCGCCGCCTGGGAAAGCGGTGTTTCTCCGGCGCGGGTTGGCTCCGATGCCCGCAAATCGTGTTACGTGTCGCTGCAACAGAGCCACCTGCCAAAAATGGACAAGGCTGGAATCGTCTCATTTGACAAACGTTCGGGTGTCGTTCACCCGACAGCTGCTGTTGACGATCTCGACATCTACTTTGATATCGTTGCCGAACCCGAAATCCCATGGTATGGGTACTACCTTGGGCTCGCGGCGGTCGGTGTCGCGCTATTGATTGCGATGGTAACTAACACTGGATTGTTCAGGACTCTCCCAGATATCGCGTTGATGGCGTCTCTCGTTGCTGCACTGGTTGTCTCAGCGCTTGCACATACCTACACCGCTCGGCGACGGAAGCTTGGGAGTGACGGCCCGCCACCGGAGGTAGACCAATGAACCATCAGAGGCTGATCCTCTCGTTATTTGTTCTCGCAGCCGTCATCACGGGAACTGCTGGGTACAGTTCCATCCAAGCACAACGATCTGTTGATGTTACTGTTGCCAATAATGAGGATGCCTATCTGGCTGTTGAGACGCACAATCCCGAGATTCCGAACGGGACAGACGCTAGCGCACTGACAATCACGAACCGGTTTGATAGGGAAATTGATCTTTCGGTTCAGGAAGTTACGACTACCGGGAGTATCAGCTATGACTCACTGTCTGATTCCGACGAGCTCGGAACGGGAGATAGTACAAATGTAGATGTGACTTGTGATGGCACACAAGACGGACGGATCAGTACAGTACTATTCGCAGAGGGCGACAACCGTGAGATATCCGTCAGGACCATGCAAGAAGTGTATATTGAGTGCACAGCACAGTCATCGTGATACAGTTCACGCAGTACAGGCCATTCTGATCTCTCAACCTTCTGTCGTGGCCTTTCGTCTATCCTTGCCGCTGCCGTCTGCTGAACTGTTTCTCCTGAGCCGTCACCCAAACTTCCATAGAATTCAACTGCCTGTCAAAAGCTGATAGCGCCTTGATAAGTGAGGTGAATAGATATGCAAATAGTTTACAATTAGTTAGCGGTTAACCACAATTATGTCACCACAAACAGAGGAGTTGTCTGCTAGTGACCAGCCAAACAGCACTGCAAGCCAGGGTACACCCGAAGCACAGACAGACTCTCACAGCAACCGAAATCACTCGGTAGCAAACGATAGCAGTTCCCCGTGGGACCTGCTCGTTATCGGCGGCTTATTCTTCGCATATGTTATCGCTCTCATCGGTATTGGCGTGTTTCGCGCAGTCAAGGGAATCGTTGGACTTGGAAAGTGAGGTGCTTACCGAGTACAAAAGTGAGCGTCGAGAGCAGTTTCTGATAAGTCATGATGACCAGTGACTCCCGGGGTGACGATATCGGCGAGCCAGAATCATTACACACAAGAGAATCAAATACCGCTAGCTGGGTACATCACATACAATACGACTGATGGATATTCCATCTCAACTACGGTGTTTGTTTGCTGGCACTGTCGAAGAACGCAACGACTCCTATGTGATTGAAGTGCCCAAACAGGAACTACAGACCGGTACTCTGCAGGCCGGTGCAATGTATCGCGTTGCGCTGCTTTCGGGTCCGACTGACACTGAGTCTCAACAGAGTGAGACAGAGCCGCAGAGAAAGCGCAGGTCACAAGGGATACAGACGCCGCCGGTTGCGGAAGGCGAACAGCGCACCGTCGACATCGAGGATCTCGGCGACCAAGGTGACGGACTCGCACGTGTTGAGCGAGGGTTCGTAGTGATTGTTCCCGACACCGAGGTTGGAGAGCGCGTTACTGTGGAGATTACCGATGTTAGAGAAAACGTCGCCTTCGCTGAGGTTGTTGCACGGGGCAGTTCCTCTGAGTAAGCTGTCTCGGATCTATTCCTCGTTGGCGTAGACGAGCTGCAGTGCTTCACGAAGGTGATAGAGCACCTCGTCATCATCCGTCTGGTGGTGAGCGTGCCGGATGTGCTTTTCAACGGGGTTGTCGGTTTCAGTTTCGACGCTTTCTGGAGGCACACATCCGTATTTTACTGTAATCTCATATATCTGTTGGTTATCTGCTAGATACAGGTGTACCACTCGTAATTAATTGGTTTGTCATTGGTGCGCAACCAATATAGTCTGTCTACTGTATCTGAGATGCAAATTGATTCGTTGAACAATGCCAAGTAGCGGTCCCAACAACATACTGGTCATCAGATGAGATGCTCTATAGATTTGCCGTCCCGGACCAACTCGGACTGCTCAGGCGAGGCGTCCGTAGCACGGGTGGAGAACGACTCCGGTGACACGGCCTGTTGCATCGCTGTGAGCTTTGATCGAAGTTGGCCGCTCGTCGAGCGCACCAGCTCATCGTCTGGCCATAATCGACAGGAAAGTGCTTAGTTCCAGTTTATACCGATACTTATTTCAAATAAAAAAGGTATCCAATGAATGCCCCGAGACCATGTATAAGAACGAGAACAGGCAGGAGAATGCCGCACACTCCGATCAGCTGGAGCACTAACGTAGGCCCAGACTGAACAGTCAGAGAGAGTACGCCATACGCAAGCAGGGACGTGGCAAAGACCCCGGCTGTGGCCGCTTTCAGACTCTGAATTCCGTCATACGCGATAGCCCGGGTACTATCCGCGCCACGGAGTGGGAGTCCATGACTTCGGATGTCGATGACGGTGCGAATTAGTACCCATGCCGCCAGTACAATTACGCCAAGGGAACCAGCAGCGACAATCATCATTCCGGCGCTGAGTATCGATGTATCGCCGCCTAACGCGGTAAATGAGCCAAAAATTACGACCGGCAGTGCAATCACACAGACTGCAATCGATAGTGCCGTTAGTAGTATCTCAACTGGCAGGGTATTCGCCAACATCCATGCTTGAATCCGCTCCGTCTGTGAGGGCGAGGCCGCCATTCCTGATTGTCGCGGTGCGGCTGTTGGATCGCTGGAGGGGTCGGAGGGCATATTCGGCGCCAATGTCCCAACGCAAAAAATTCTTATCAATTAGCCTGCAATAACTCCGTCCACACCGTAGTGGTTCTATCACTTGATCAACCCGTTATTGGCGGCAGCTGCGCGCAGATCATACGCGTTGCCCTTAGGCAACCGACCTGCTCCGCCTGCAGGGGATTACTCTGAACAATTTCTAATAACGCAGGTATCTCCACGAGCGCTCAAAATGCTACACCTAGTATATATCTGGTAACTAAACTTAGGCCAAAATATAAGTAATGACAGAGTAATTAACCATTCGGTAAGAATGAACCACATAGGGGTGGCCAAGTCGGATACAAAAGAGTCACAGCTTCGAACGATGGCGCGAGATATGTCCGAGAGTCTGGCGAAGGTGTTCAGGGCACATGATAACTCGAACCGTGAGGATGCTATTGAATCACTTATCGAAGTAGACCGGCGCCAGTTTCCGACGTTAGACACTGATGAGGTTGAGCTAGCTTCGACGGCGTTCGTTGACGCGCTCTTTGCAAAGGACGAGATCGAATTCCAACAACTCACTGGCGGCGAAATTGACGCAACCGGACTGCGAGAGGCAGATTATTCGGCTGCGCTACAGAAATTACGACAACGAGCTGTACTTATCGGTGCTGATCAACAGTATGCGGTTGAAAAAGTTCGGGCC
Source organism: Haloarcula sp. JP-Z28 (assembly GCF_011440255.1). Taxonomy (NCBI): domain Archaea; kingdom Methanobacteriati; phylum Methanobacteriota; class Halobacteria; order Halobacteriales; family Haloarculaceae; genus Haloarcula; species Haloarcula sp. JP-Z28. The sequence continues at coordinate 27,490 of NZ_JAAOHT010000021.1, forward strand.
TGGAGACGACACAAAGTTGGTGGCGACTACTGGACCCCGTTCCAACAATCACAACTTTACGAACTCAGAGCCGCGTTGAATGATCCCGAGTATCCACACAAGCCACGAGCAGGTCAATCCGGGCCAGGGCCTGAAGCGATGCGGTATGCATTGGCGTTCGAACTGCATGATATGCATACAGAACGACACTGGCTACAGGGTATCCGTGTCATGACACCATACTTCCTCAGGATTCTTTCCCACCATGAGGAGATGGGGTGACTGACATGACGATGCATACTAACGGCGAGGTCAAATCAAACGTCTTCTCTCGTCATAACGATGGCTCAGATATGACTGTACTTGTCGTCGATGATGATCCCGATATTTTAGACCTCACTTCGACTTTTCTGGAACGAGAAAAAGACGGTTTCAACGTAATTACACACGCGGATCCGACAGACGCGATCGAACAAGTCGATCAAGTCGATGTTGATGCAATCGTCAGCGACTACGATATGCCGTCGCTAAACGGGTTAGAGTTCCTTGAGGCTATTAGAGAAGATTATAAAAATATCCCCTTCATTCTGTTTACTGGCAAAGGTAGTGAAGATATCGCCAGTGAGGCGATCTCGAAAGGAGTCACGGACTATCTAGAGAAACAAACCGGACCCGAACAGTACGCGCTGCTCGCAAATCGCATCTCGAACGCTGTGGAGCAGTATCATGCTTCTGAGACGCTGAAACGGTCCCAGCAGAAGTTTAGCAAAGTTGTCAGAAACTCGACAGACGTACTAGGAATAGTCGATAAGAAAGGTGAATTCAAGTACATCTCACCAGCTTGCGAGAACACACTCGGATACAAGCAAGAAGAGTTAATCGGCGAATGTGCCTTCGATTATATGCCTCCGGATGATCGCCAAGAGGCGATGAACGAGTTCTTTGCCGCGATTGAAAACCCAGACAGGGGGCCAACGGTCGAATTCCGATTCGAGGATCCCGATGGCGGGTGGACAATTGTTGAGGCACGGGGCGAGAACCTGTTTGACGATGAGTTCATCAATGGGTTCGTCGTCAATGCTCGGGATATCGGGGAGCTGAAACAACGGGAACGAGAACTTGAGCAGCAAAACGAGCAACTCCAGAATATGCGAAAAATGCTCTCGCATGATCTACGGAGTCCTGTGAGTGTCGCGTCTGAATCCCTGTTCTTGTATCGCGATACGGAAAATGAAAAGTGGCTGGAAAAAACCGAAACCGCGGTCCAGCGAATGGATGAAATCTTAGACAAGGTGACGACTCTTTCTATAGACGATACCAGCATCACTGACACCGAGACTGTTGAGCTTCGAGATATCGTCAGTTCGGTTTGGGATACAATCCAGACAAAGGGCGCACAGTTGCATATTCAAGACTCGAAGAAATTTGAAGCCGATCCCAGTCGGCTTAAACAGATCTTTGAGAATCTCATCCGAAACGCCATCGAACACAGCACTGGCGAGGTAATCATCAAAGTCGGGACAACTAACGAAGGTATCTACGTTGAGGATACAGGGCCCGGCATCGCTGAAGATGAGCATGACGATGTTTTCGACTCTGGATATACAACTGACCCAGCGAATACCGGGTTCGGATTGAGTATCGTAAAAGAAATTGTCGTCGGCCATGGCTGGGAGATCTCGCTGATAGAAGGCGAGAATGGAGGTGCTCGATTCGAGATTGACAACATTGTCTTCCAGCCCGCAGTCTATAACTGAACGTTCAAGCCCTCCAAGTGGAGACCCTACTAGCGGTAAGTGACCAAAGAAAACTATTGATATTGCTCTGTTGACTTGATGGAAACGCTGCTATCCCAAGAGAGCGTGAACTAAGACATGGGGCGCAAGAGACCGACCGCTATTCCGTGCCATCGAGCACGTCCTGTTGACTGGTCCATGTGCGAAAGAAGCCGAGCCATGGGCGTTACAGCCCGGATGTCTTGAACAATGAACGTATCGACTATCTTGTTCACTATCGTGGCTCGTCGCTGAACGCAACCGCGAATAATGCACTCATCCGGCCAAAAGGCTACTCTTGGCGCTAGATGGCCGAAACCTCGTATTCGGCAATTAAGCGCCTGCTCGGCGACGCCGTGCGAGCGCTTGGCTGGTCTCGACAGTTCCGTGAAATCATCTTGATGTTCCCCATCTCAAACATAGAACCGCTCTGTGAGCCGCACTAACTGTAACTCAGAGCCTATTCAACAGATCAGTATAGACAGTAGTGTAGTGGCCTGATAGACACATCAGATGAGATGTCCGAGAGGATCAGTTTCGTGAGCCAATTCTGACTGCTCTGGCGACATGCTTGGGTGCTTCCCGGAGAACGACTCCGGTGAGACGGCCTCTTGCATCGCTTTGAGCTTCGACCGCAGTTGGCCGCTCGTCGAGCGCACCAACTCATCGTCTGGCCAAGAATGCACTTCGAGCCCGTCGAAGCGTGTTGCGACTTGCTGGACTGTATTCAACTGTTCGAGGGCGTACTCGACCCAGTACTGGTGGCTGTCTTGCAGCTGCTGGAGTTCGGTGACAACGTCGTCGTAGCCAGCTTCTTTGGCGGCGGTGAGACACTGCTGGAAGTTCGCGCCGCGTGGGTTGATTGGCTCGTGGAAGACGACGACCTCACCGAGCGCTCTAAAGTAGCTGAGTAGCTCGTGAAAGTCGTCTTCGCCCATCGTGGGGTATGTGGGCGACATCGAGACGAACACCGACACACCGGCCTGCTGGAGTTTGTCTAGGGCCTGCCAGCGAGTCATCGGTGGCGGGGCGTTCGGTTCCATCGCTCTGACGAGCGTCGCATCAAAGGAGGGAATCGATGAGCCGACGGTCTCAACCAGATCGAGCCGTTTTCACGGCAGTTCCACACTGACGCACTGGATGCGTGGGCACTAGAGAAGATGCCGTCGGTATACCGAGCGGACGTTCTGAACGAACACGAGTCACCACAGGCGTCTCTGAACGGAGTGTGGGGGTGGGTATGCTATATAGCAGTTCAATGGTGAATGCGGCTATGATGAGGAGCTACCATCGCTCGCCTGGTGCCCTGGTCTGGAGACGATCTCTTTGCACGCCTCACACAGTCGACCATATGTGTCGGTACAACTCCCCTCAAGAATGGGGACTTCCGTATCGCAGTTTGTACACTGGGTCATTTGTTGAGAGCCGGCTAGTGAAGTATGAGTAATATGCCTGTATTCGGCTTGTGTCTTGCGATTGTGCTGGGTTTGACTGCTGATAAACTGTGACAATTTGGTGAGCCGAAGCGGTTGTGATCGACGAACGGATGCGAGCGGGCTCGGAGGGATTCGAACCCTCTGTCTCGGGATTAAAAGTCCCACGCCTGTGCCTCATAGGCCCCGAGCCCGGAATATAGTATATGTGCTTGACCGGTATACATCTCACGCTGCCGAAACTGGACTCGATGGGAAATCGGCTTCTGGCATTGTGGTTGCCAACCGTTGACGGCATTGGTGACGGGCTGACAAATTATACGAAGACGGCCGAGTCGGCCGGCGAGTTGGCCACTGATGTTGTCTACGAGTTGTGCGGGCTGACCAACGCGGAAACTGAGAGTGGTGAGGATGTGGTTAAGAGAGTGAACGGTCTGCTGGACTGTGGTTATCTCACTCACACTAACCAAGGTCGGCCTCACCCAACCCCCAGAAGACTCAGCTGACTCCATCCTCCAGCAGACCACCGAGCAGAAACCGAATCTCCGCGTTGGTGAAGCCAGCGTTGTCCGAGAGTCCGACAGCACAGTCGAAATCCAACTCACGGCACGGTACAAACCTGACGACGAGGACGCCTATGAGACCGACCAGTGGGGCTACACGGAGACTGAACCGCTGCCGGCGCTGCGGATTACCGACCTCACCGAAACGGAGGGTGACCTGATCGAGGCGTTTGTGCCGGTCGCCGTCGACGAGGCCGGTGGCTTCGCTGGCTTCCGTGAGACGGCGACAAAGACGAACTCGCTGGTAGATCGGCTGCGGAAGCTGACGTTGCCCGCCGTCGACGACGTTCGCGATGGACTGGCGAGTTACATGGAGACGGTCGAGCGGGCCGACGAATTGGAGACGAAGATCGAGCGGACTGACGAGCTGATCGACGAGATCGTCTACGAACTGTATGGGTTGACTGACGAGGAAATCGAGATTGTTGAGGAAGCGGTTGGAGGGGAGTGATTTCGAGTTCTCCCTCAGGCTGTAAACTTTCATTACCCAAGAGCTAGTCAGGTGCGGTAGGTATCTCACGTGCCACCGATTGATGAAATTGATCGCCGGACTGACGTTGTCTTCATCCTATTTTACCATATGGAGTCAATCCATGGTGTCACGAAACTCCAGAAGCTACTTTTCCTGATTGAGCAGGAAACCAACTTCTTTGAAGAGTACAGAGACGATATTGCGTTCAATTTTGCGCCCTATAAGATGGGTCCTTTCTCCGAGGCAGTTTATGAAGAGCTCCATTTCCTCCTCCAACTGGGAGCTATCGAAGCTACCCCGCTAAACGGCAGTTCAGTCGATGGTTTCGGTGACGATGACCTAACAAACAAAGAATTTACTATTACCCCAAAAGGGGAGAAGATTGCAGCTCAGTTAGTCGAAATTCTCGAACCCGAGTATCGAACGGAAATTGAGAACTTGGTGGAGTCATATGGCAACCTATCGCTACAGGAACTACTGGAAGTTGTCTACACGTCATATCCGTCGTTCGCCAGGGAGTCCGAAATCAAGGATGAACTTGAGTTGGAGGGAGACTGATGGCTGATATCGAATATGTCGAACAAGAATATACGAAACGGTGGGCTGAAAGTGAGGATGAGCACTCCAATCAGTACATCCCCGAAAAGTATCAACTAGGAATCCTCGCAGACTATTTGCAAAGTGAAGAGATTGTGTTCACCACTGAAGCACGTGTCTTCTCGTATCCGATCGACATTTTAGCTGTTGACGGTGATGAGACAATTGCAATCGAAATGAAAGCACGGAATATTGGCCGCGGAATTGAACAGGCCCGCCGTGACGCCGACGTGGTTGATTACTCTTATTTAGCCGTCTGGGACCATTCTGTTTCTACAGAACTTGAAAATCGTGTTGAAGACCTCTCAATTGGGCTACTAAGCATCGATGAAGACGTTGAAGTTATTTCCAAAGCTGAATCTGTGTCACAACAATTATGTAGGAAGGAAAACATCGTCAACCGAGTCTTAGACGATGTTCGAGACGATCGTCCGGTACAAGAGCAATAACGAGCGGTCTATTTTCGACGACTACCACGAATTATGGGATTCAGCTCTCGTATCAGCACATCTCCTCGCTAATTCCAAAAAACGGGTTCCAAAGCTGCTTGCTGACTTGATTGAGGAACGGAGCCTCAGTTATTATATTGACCCTATACTTACCGAATTTCGACAAGGGAGGAGCTTCCGGTATGAGAACGGAAAGCTTCGACAATGGCATAGTGCCTATGCATCTGAGCTTGGCGATCCATTCAAACGACTGCTCAACGATCCGGGGACGGTCAACGCTCGATTCTTACAGACAGGTGTAATCCAACAGATTGCACAGGACGCAATCGAATTCCAGGAAAGTATTCTCTACGAGCGTCTTGAAGCCAACCTCGGAAAATATGAAGAACTGGACATCGATAGAGAGGAAGCTAAACCGGACGCCGTTATCCCATGGGGACATAAACTGGAAACCCAGCAAGATTATGACGCATTCGAGACAATTCTCGAAGCCTCGAGGGCTCAAGCAACTCGTCCTTTGCGACCGGTAGTGTACACATCGACAGGAAAAATCTCTCGTGGTGAGAATCGAACTGAATTGGTTCAGCTACTCAACAACGAGGATATTGGAGAGTGTTTCCTTCTGTTTGAAGATCTCGATAAGCACGACACCACAGAGTCCGAATACAAACATATCATCGACTTCGTATATGATCTCTCGTCTGCGGGTATTGATCCGTACTTCTACTACGGTGACTTCTTCGCGAACCTTCTTCACGACTTTGGCCTCCAGGGGGCCGCCTATGGGACAATTCATGGAGAGCAGTACCGAGAGTCGGTCAAGCCAAAGGCAAGTAGCGGTATGTCGTCCCGATATTACCTCGATAAAGCCAAAGACTTCCTCCAGATTCAGGCTGTAGTGGACATCATGACACGGGCAGATGAGCCGGTATGCGAGTGTCAATTCTGCAGCCAACACTTCGATGACTGGCTAGATCTCGCCGAGCTTGATGAAGCAGAAGATGACGAGACGGCACTGCAAACGGTTGTGATGAAACACCGAATTTTGAAACGGTGGGAACACGCTCGGCTGGTTGAGGAGACAGGCGTAGAGGATGTGGTTGAAGATCTCCAAGAGGATTTCAAAGACATTTCAGGAGAGTATAGCAGCTCACAGCAGGTTGCCTCACGCAAGACGTTGCAGTACATCCAGCGGTGGCGGCAAGCCGTTGAAAACCGCACTGCACTGCTTGAAAATTAAAACTAGCCACCCCTGTGCTATCGCCATTTCGTCCACGAATTATACTTTCACTCCGCTGGTCTGACAATTAAGACCATCTGCGGACTACTGTTTCATAGAGTGTAGAACACACAATGCCCTGGATTGCAATTTATGATGGACGAAAAGCTGCCCCGCGACAAGTACCAAAAAAGACTGATGTAGAATGTCCTGAATGTGGTGGGCAGATGCGAGTCTGGAGTAGGTCCAGTGACGGGCGCGCTCGTCACTTCAAACATACCGAAGGGATGGGTCATAGCGATGGAAGTGGGACTTCAGCCTGCGAATCCGTCGCTGAATCGGATAAGCACCTAAAGTGGAAATCACTGGCTGCCGACCGATTGGAGAGTATTTTTGAGAGCAACATTTCGAACTGCCAAATGGAGAAGCGACTCGGAGCACCCCATTCGGACAAAAAGCGGCGATTTGGAGACGCAGTTATTACCTTCGAGAAGAGAGATTCCCAGCTAGGTCGTGGCGTCGTTGTTGAAGTCCAGCATAAGAATGAGTCAAAAGATATCGACGCCGCGACGGCAGACTTCATCGAGCAGGACTATGCTATTGTCTGGACAGATGCGGATGATTTTGGGAAACACCAATGGCGGATGGCGGAGGTCGATGTCCGGTCACGCGCTCAGGAAGCGGCATGGCCTGAGTGGGTACCGTCGCAGAGTGAGTGGTGGCAACCACCGTATAGTCACCGCGCTCACCAGCCAGAGTGGCACACTGCGTGGGAAGAGTTACCTTCGGGAGAAGTGCCAGCCACACTCCCGCCAGAGTGGTACGATCAAAAGGCACGATATCTTTGGAAACAGCAATCATGGGATACTCTGTTTCCGGCGTGGGTAGAACAAGGCAAGGAGGAGTATCCTGCAACAGAGTACCAAGCTGAAGTACGTGATGAGGTCGTTGATCAGTCGGACTTGGTGATTAGCCTTCCGCCGGACGTGATTGAACCAATAGTATTTCGGACGGTTTCTTGGGAGCGGTTGTTTGCACGCGGAACAGAACCGCCCTACTCCGAGCGATCAGATGTATCCCTGGAGATCAACATCGCCCCACTCATCGACGAGAGAGTATGGAAACAGTGGTATCGAGAGGGCGTTCGTGACCGACAGTCTAAGCAGGATGGCATTGATCCCCCTCCAACGGCGTTCGACGATGTTCAGTGTCATGAATGTGGAAATTATTTTTTCTGGAAGAACGGGTATTCAGAGTGCCAAAACTGTGGAACTGAGATTGACTGGCAGTGGAACATAGCAACCGGCCGTATCTCAGAGGACTCAGTACCCGAAGAGTTCAATTAAAGATATATGTTCCTAGTTAGAAATTCAAATATGGTATTTCCTGGATTTAGTATTTCTGACAACATCGTGGGTAAATCAGTTAGCTTTGATACAATTCGATTAGAAGAATACGGAGAGTTACAACACCATTGGGAAGGCGATCTTCCTCCACAAGTCCGGTTAACGTCTGAGGCACAAGATGCGATAAAATGTGTTCTAGACAAATATTATCAAAGGTACCCTGAGCTAAGAGATTGGTACCCTCCGGGTAGTACTTCGTTTAAATTCCCAGTTCGAGAAGCTGATATTGACCCCTTACTAAATTGTTTAGCCCACTGTATTGTCCTGCGGCTAACCCCAGGAGCCCCTTCTGAATTTTCCTCATCGGAGCCTAGGACGCTGCTCTATTCGGAGTTTTTAATTGACGATTTAGATTATTCGATTAACCCCCCAGACTGGAGCCAGTTAGACGATTCCGAGATGAACGTTCAGGCCGAAATAGAGAATCAGATACCAGATGGTTATGATTCGATAGAGCTGACGCAAGAAAAATTCCGCGAGTATGTGTATGATGTGCTGAGACCGATTGCTACGGAATCAGACTGGCCCGAGGGTGCGGCTTGGAGTATTAATCTCGCTTTGCATGAATTACGGAAAGGCCGATATCAAGAGGCAGCATACGCATTTGCAGCCGTTCGGAACAGTGTTACCAAATCTCCGACTCCGGTTGAGGAGACAGACTACACTCAACTTCTTAATAAATATCTCATAACTCTCAGAGACCTTTCCCTTCATCATAGCACCGCTGAAGCACCCTCAGTTAGCCAAGAACGATTTGTTGACATATCTGACCGCACATACATTTTTGTGCCGACATTCATTTCGGAACCAACTTTTCACGATCCCTACTTCAGAATGTCCTCGCCAATCTGGATAGCGAATGCGTTAACCTTCATTTCTGGATTGGCACATGCCCTCGCAGCTCCCACAATTTCTCGAAACGAGATTGACCCGTTTGGGTCAGAAATGACATTTAATAATACTTCATTTGTGCTACGCGCCGCGAATGAATTGGTTGGAATTGACGAAAGGACGAATCAAGAAGATCCGGTTGGATACTTAGACTATATCGATTTCCGCGAATTTGCACCGGAAGCTGTCCTCACTGATGTGTTCGAATCCATCGGGTATGAGACCGTCGGTACGTTCGAAAGTTCCTTTGAATATGAAGGTATTGAGGTGTCATTAGATGCGGATCTAGTTCTCGAAAAGGATTCCAAACTACACCTGGTCTACTATAACCCGTCCGATGTCCAGAGCCTGCATCAAGAAGTGGAACAACTTGATATCGAGGCGCTACTACTCATTGTTGCTGAAGAAGAATATACTGAGACGATTATTGATAGTGCACGAAACTCTGAGACTATCGAATTGTATTATCTTGATGTGGGCTCAACTACCTTGCGTTCAGTTGACACAGGACTCCCAGTAAGGAGCCAAGCACCAGTAACAAAAAGTGAGGTACAAGAACGCCTTCGTGATCTCTACGACTCAGCAAATACTGTCGACAACCCACAGCAAAAAGGTGATTTACTCGAACAATTTGCAGAATTGCTATTTAAGAGGTACATTTCGGAGACAGAAGTTCTCCGCGTCAACAGCGAAACTGGCAGTGAAGAATTTGATTTGGTCCTTCGGAATAATCAGGAGTCCGACCCATGGGAGAACCTATCGTCGATTATTATGGTGGAATGTAAGAATTGGAGTGGGTCTGTAGGTGCGAACGTCATCCACACGCTTAATTCGAAAGCAGATACACTGGGAGCTAATTGCACCACGGGAATTTTGCTGTCATGGAATGGTATCTCAGGGTCTGAATATGAAGACGCAGCACATCAACGGATTAGAGAGCTCAAGCAACAAGGGTTTGAAGTTTTACATTTCGACAAAAGCTCGATGGAATCAATGATCGAATCTGATACTCCGAATGAAATTTTCGACCAACGATATATCGAACTTATTACAGAGTATTGACTGAAAGTTTGATGGTATAATCGACGGGAACACTGTTCCAAAGCGGGAAAATCAGGTAGAACTTGTCTCCCCACTCAAGTCCGCCGCATCGTCGTCACAACTTCCCGCTCGGTCACCCACCACTGATAGCCGTCACAGACGGCCTTGATACGCTTGAACTTGCCATTACTCCACGGTTCGAACTTGATCTTCCGTTCGGAACCGTGGACGTGCTCGTACCCCAAGCCGTTTGCGTCAGCCACACTGGCTATTCATGCCCCACTATCCGAACGAGATTACAGATCCGCAAACCACTGACTTGTGTACCACTCTCGCGGATGCGCGTACAGGCATTTCTCTGAGAGTCTGCTACTTGTCTTTCCATACTTTTTGAAGATCCTTGGAGGAGAGCGCCGAACAAAGGATCACGTTGCACAAATCTGCAGTCCCGAGAGCCAGCGCAACACACTTGTTGTCTCTATCCCAACAAGTATTCATGCCACGATACACCAAAGCACCGATTTTCTGCGGCCACTGCGGTGAACATGGGCGTCACTCGCCGGAGTCCCCGAATTGTGAGCACTTTGCGAGGGATGGGACTGACCAGATTTGGTTATCAACAGTGGGAGCCTTGCGCCGGGACCGCTTCCACCGCGACGACCGTCGGCACACGAAGTTTTATTTCCAGAACCCATTTAGCTGTCCAACCCACCCACTTTTCAGCGACGTACAACGAGAATTGAACCAGACAGATCCAACTTTTAAATTCAGATTGGATAGTGGAGGCCGCGCTCATTTCGAAATTCTTCCAGAAAATGAGGAAATGTTCTCCACCGTTCACTGCGACGACATTGATCCCGACATGGAGAAATCCTTCGGTGATAATATTTCCCACGCCATCGAAGTCGTCAGCTACAAAGCCGATCAAATGCAGAATGGTTTCCAACGGTTAGCCGGCACCGAAACCCAACCAGATCCGTTGTACGTCTTTCAGGACGATGCTCATATTGCTCTTGAATGTGCTGCTGCTGAATAGATTACAGAGAGGAATGCCCTCCACAGTAGCAGAGAGGTAATCCAGCCGTGCAAGATACACACCCTGTATCTGTCATGCTACTCAGACCATCATCTGGTAGTGATAGAATTGACGTTGGTCAGTACGCATACACACTGAGCGGATATTTCTGGTAAGGTCGTGGGAAACAAGCGACGGTCAGAAGCCAATCGGTTCTCGGCTAACCAACAGTCATAGGCGTTAGTCAACTATTGTTGGTTAGCGCTCTGCTACTCTACACCGTTGCCGCCACGTGCTGATACTCCGCCTGCGACGGCGTCGGCTGCAACGTCAACTCGGTGAGGGCCAGCTCCCTGAGCACTTCGGGCGGAATCCCATCAGTATCCCGAAGCACGGCATCAAGCGTCCATTCGCCGTACTGACTCGCGCTCGGTGCGATTACGTCGACGGACTCAGTAGCCACCTCGTCACGAATAGCCCGTGCTGCCCGCCGAACACGCTGGCGTTCTTCCACGGTGCAGCTCATGCTTCAACACCTCGAACGAGATCGCCGACGAGCGACCCACCGACGTGTGGGCCGATGTCCCACCCACGCTCGCCACGCGTGTATTCACACCACTCCGAGAGCGTCTCAACGGGCGTCTCTGCCAGCACAACCTTCTCGGCGTCACCATCGGCCGCCACAACAGCCACGGCAAATTCATAGCTGTCCCAGTAATGCGCGGCACCCTCGCCGTCGACGCCAAGGAAGAGCGGCCGACCTTGGGTGAGTAATTCGCGTGCGGTACGGTCAGTATAGCACAGGTATGTAGTAGTCTATCGGGATTCCAGTCGATGGATAGTGAGTTATCCGACGGTTTGTCATTTGATGCGGTGATGTTGTCCGCGGAGAATCAGTATTGCACCAGTGATTCCCAGCAGCCACTGGAGTACGACGACTGTGAGGCTTCGCTCTGTCCCCCGATGTTCTTGAACCACGGTCGGATAGACGACGTAGTAGCTGTTGTCGACCTGAACGAGTTCGTGATTACCCGAAACGAGAACATCATTGTGTTAGCCACGCCATTGTTTGTTATAGATGCGATTGCGCTTATTGCACTTATACTACAGTTGCCGCCTGTAGTCAACTATTACGCAAGAATTGTACTTGTCGCGAATACAACGTCTTCAATGCAGGATGTGTATAACGTTGTGCGCTTAGCTGCGATGCCAGGAGACGCGCAGTTTATCAACGTCTTCGATGAGAGTGTTCGGTCGTTCTATTGCGTGAAATCATCGTCAGACACGGAAAGTACCGGAATGCAGGGACGAAGTTGAAATTAACATTCAGTCCTCAAGCTGCTCAAAGAGATGAAAGTAGAGGGTCAAACCAGAGGAAGATACTAGGGGTGAAGCTGCTACCATTCTAAATCTTTACTTTTGTATTTTATCAGACGATGATTTTGCGTCTAATGGGTTGATTGGTGAGAGGCATGTCGATATCAAATCCGACCCAATTCAGCGAAGAATTGCATCTTGAAGCGAGCCGGGCGACTCTCCAGTCAGCCGTTTATGGAATTCCACAGCTTGAATTTCAGTCATACTGGAAATCATATCGGCAACAATTCGGGCTCGTTGTTCTTGAGAATTATCGAATCCACTTTCTTTTGGGTCTTCTTTAAGAGCATCACTATAGGGTTTAGGGATAGCAGACTCCTGAGGATCGCTAACTCCAGATTCATCATATAACGCTTGGAAGAGTTCCCGTATTATCTGTCGTTGTCCTCGTTGTTGGCCCATGAGAGTGGAATTTCTGATTACAAAATGTACTGTGAGATCCTGCAGAATATCGATGTGGCCCTTCAATTTATCCGACACTATGAGTTGGTACAATCCATCGGGACCCTTCTCCACAGTGAGATAGAGATCAATATCGGGATCACTCTCTAACTCATCTTGGTCTATATCCGGGTAGTAGACTCTGTTGAGGTACAGCTCCACGAGATAGGAAGTAAACTCCTCTAAATGCTCTTTCTGATCCAAAGTTCCCTCATACGGCTCAAATATTTCTGGAGAAACTGCGTATGCATTGCTTGCGAGGAATTCGATGACTTCTGTAGGAGTAAGATCGGCGTCATCATACCCTAGATCATCTTCTAGTTTGTCTAATTCCCGAGATTCAACATGTTCAAACTCGTCTTCTGAGGCTTCCCGTAATAATCTGTCCAGCGGTAATCTGCCGTCTTTGTAGAAGTCAGTCAAGTCATGAATAGCGTAGGTCAGATCATCTGCATAGTCCATAAGTTCTGCAACAATCGTTCGCTGCTCATTCCCAATCGCTTCTCGAATCATCTCAAAGGCTTCGGCTTCTGTTTTATAATAGCCGAATTTTCCTCTGGATCGGTCTTGATATGTGTCAACCTCGGGTTCCCAAGCATCCTGAGATTCTATATCCACCCATTCACCGCGTCCATATGGGTATTTGAGAATTCCGTTAAGTACTCCAATTGTAAGACCCAAGCCAGTATCTGAATCTCGATAGGAAGCCAATCGAGTGAGGATACGGAATGACTGTGCGTTGCCCTCAAACCGTATACCAGGGGGTTCCGTATCCTCAAGTAGATGTTTCTCATCGAAATCATTGGGTGTAGAAGGATCATCTCCCTCGTCTTCAGAACGGCGTATTTTTCCGGGCTCAAGAGGATCGATTTTGTCGTTCGTCTTCTCCTGAAGTAACCAATCCAACTCCTCTTCTGCCAGATGTCCAAAAGGAGGGTGGCCTAAATCGTGGGCAAGACAGGCAGCTTCTACGATATCAGGGTTCATTTGTCGACGAAGCTCTGGGTCGATTGTATCTGTTGCATAACCCTCAGAAAGAGCGACACTCTGCATTAACTCCAAGTCATACTGTTCCTCGATATCGCTACCATTCCTTCCTTCTGTACGAAGAATGTATTCCGCCAACCGACGACCAACCTGTGCAACTTTGAGTGAATGAGATAAACGGTCGTGATAGAGGTAGGTCTCTCCAGCACGAGCAACTTGAGTTACATTTTTTAATCGTCTGAACTCTGGAGTGTATTTAATTCGGTCTACATCCCGTTCGAAGGGCGTTCGGCCTTTTTCCTTGTGCTCATTGGCTCTGGAGAGATGGACATCATTTGGAGAATTATACCCTAGTAAACGGTCAGCTAAGGGGACGGGGTCATCAGACATGGAGAAAATTTGTCCTTATGCTGTACTCGGAGGGGCGCGGACTTCACCGGCAGCTGTAATCTGAAGCTCCCCTTCAAGCGTTAGTTCCTTCAGTGCTGCACGAGCTTCATCCTCTGAAAAGTCCTCAGCTTCTACCACCGTATCAATGAGGTTCCACGGTTTCTTTGACGCGTCTTCCATGACGCTTTCCAGAATCTTAGCCCGAAGCTCCGGCGAGATATCGGGCTTCGAACTAGCGTACTCAACACCCATTATATCAGAATCTCGTATCTACAACGACTTAATTCCTCTTGTCGAGACAGTATCCTCCAACACAACCCCTGCCGTCCCATGGAAGAATAGTACCTATCCTTAGACATATTCACGGCAAGTATGAGCCTGACACCATTCCTCTCACTTATTTAATGGCAATGAATTTGGATTAAATGGCTCTAATGATTCGTGAGAGATGAGATTATAGAATGGATCAGTACTATACCGTCGCGGCCACGTGCTCATATCCAGCCTGCGACGGCGTCGGCTGCAGCGTCAACCCAGCCAACGCCAACTCACGCAACACCTCTGGCGGAACTCCCTCACAGTCCCGAAGCACGGCGTTAAGCGTCCATTCACCGTACTGACTCGCACTCGGCGCAAGCACATCGACGGACTCGGTCGGCACCTCGTTTTGAATCGCCCGTGCTGCCCGCCGAACACGCTTCCGTTCCTCCACAGTGCAGCTCATGCCTCTATACCTCGCACGAGATCGCCGACCAGCGACCCACCAACGTGCGGCCCGATATCCCAGCCACGCTCCGAGCGCGTGTACTCGCACCACTCCGAGAGCGTCTCGAAGGGCGTATTCGCCAACACAACCTTCTCGGCGTCACCGTTAGCCTCGATAACAGCCACGGCGAATTCGTAGCTGTCCCAGTAGTGGGCTGCACCCTCGCCGTCGACGCCGAGAAACAGCGGTCGGCCTTGGGTAAGTAGTTCGCGTGCGGTACGTTCTTGTGGATTGGATTGCGTAGTTGCCATTGGTTCTTTCCCGGAACCACGCGCCTCGGTGTTCCAAGCACCGGGGCGATTTCGTGAGAAATCGACCAGCGGCGCGTGTGTTCCTATCTAATACTGTTGTTCCGGGCAACCAAAAAACTATTGCTTCGGAGCAAGATAGTTGTAAGCACAGACAATGTCGACTCGTGGACCAGATCCCAAGGCTACTGACGAAGAGATTATTCAAATCATTAAATCAGTAGAACCGCCGTTCGTGACGACCGGAGATATCGCAGATGCTGTTTCTCTTTCTACGGAGAGAGCGAGGCAACGGCTCAATCAACTCGATAATCAGGGACAGCTCCATCGCACAAAAGTTGGGAGTAGCGCAGTTGTCTACTGGATTCCAGAGTCTTCTTCAGGATCAAGATAGGTTCGTCCTTTGTTCGTGATCCACCACACCCGGGCGCGCCCAATCTTTCGCGTATCTACAAGTCCATCTTCTTCCATTCTCCGCAACCGCTGGTCGACAGCTTGACGGCTTACACCAGTCCTTTCAGCAATATCGCTAGTTCCAAGTACTGGAGAATATGCTAAGACCAACGCCT
Organism: Haloarcula sp. JP-Z28; assembly: GCF_011440255.1. NCBI lineage: Archaea > Methanobacteriati > Methanobacteriota > Halobacteria > Halobacteriales > Haloarculaceae > Haloarcula > Haloarcula sp. JP-Z28. The sequence continues at coordinate 43,108 of NZ_JAAOHT010000021.1, forward strand.
CCAGTATAGATTCCCTGTCGGCCGTCGGGTCTGGACCCGGCTTCTCTGTCACTGTAATGGCGATACATCCGCCTCTGTCATTAGTTATGATGAGTGTATCTCTTGCTACGGGGCAAAGACTAAAACCCACCACTCCGAAGCAAGAGATAGGCGACGCCCACAGCAACCTCCGGCGTCCCATCGAACCCATGACCGTCCGCAAGCCCACCGACGAAGAGTCGCATCGCTCGCCAACCACGCCCCTCGCCGGAGGGAGAGCATGACTGCCTGGCACACCTGCACCGCCCTCCAGCGGGATCTCCTGAAAGCGATTGCCGACCACGACCACTACGACCGCGCGGCCACCGCTGACGCCCTCCAGATCGCCGTCGAAACCCGACGCGAAGCCACGCTCGAGGACGCCCGCGTCACGGACGCCCTCGACACCCTCGAAGCCGACGACCTTGTCACCACCGACGAGACCTACGCCCTGACCGACCGCGGCCAGGACGCGATCACCCAGGCCGCCCGCTCGCTGGCTATCGTCACCGGCCACGATCTGGTCGCCACCGACGGCGGCACCACCATCCCCTCGCACACGGCGGCGGCCACCCGACTCGACACCGTCCTGCAGGCCGCCGAACCCACCCTCGCCGACGACGAACTCGAACGGCTTGCCGCCGTCAGCACCTACCTCCGGAACACGGACGGCTTCGTCGTGCAGACCCACGCCGAGCCCGGGATCCGCAGCCACGCGCTCGATGTAATCGCAACAAGCGAAGACGGCCACGGCGCACCTGCCGGCGACGTGCTGGACACGCTCGCCAAAGAGTACGGCGCCAAGCGAGCGCTGACAGCCTTACTGGATCTACTGGTGCAAGGTGACTGTTATCAGCCACAGCCAGCGACGCTGCGGCGGGTCGACACCGACGCCGCCGACACGGGAGGGGACCAATGACGACCTACCACGAACTCACCGGCTTCCAGCGCGACCTCTTGGAAGCCATCGCCGCCGTCGACGACGATCCGTATGGCCTCGCGCTCAAGGACTACCTCGACGAGCGCTACGCCGACCCGATCAACCACAGCCGGCTCTACCAGAATCTCGACCAGCTCGTTGACCAGAATCTCATCAACCGCGACGAACTCGACGCCCGCACCAACGTGTATACGCTGACTGACGCCGGCCAAGACACGCTCTACCGCCAGGCCGAAACACTCGCCGGCCTGTGTGAACTGCCTCGACCCGTCACTGGAGGTGCGCAGTAATGCCCCAACAACTCACGCAATGCCGTCGCTCAGCGGGCAAAGACGGGGACCCAGTCGGTCGGTGTTGTCAGAGGCACACAATCACTGGGCAGGTGATGACCGACTGGTACCCTACTGGAATATACGGACATCTCACACAAAACAGTTACTCGCAGGGACTCCCTCAAAGTCCGAGTTGGAAGGTAGTCCGCCGCCGCCCGCGACGGCGGACCAGCTCTCGTGCCTCTGACACCTATCCAGGACAAAGTGGACAACTTTGTGCTGGCACTTCTCATGTAAGTGGCAATGATAAATGTAATTTACGCCTCACTTTTGGAGCAGAACACATCCAGCAGCGTCCAGAGAAGCGATCTCTGGGACTGAACCAACCGATAGAATGGGTACAGATATCGGAGACACGGCCGTGTGATCTACCCCCGACCCGTTGCTGGGGAGGGACGGCAGTGACGTTCGTTCCGGGCAGACAAGCCGAGAAACATACCACGCAGTTTTTATTTGGCTGCCGGAAAGCGGAGGCCGGGTGGCACTGGGCACCTGCTGTGCCACCCAAATGTCAGAGGCACAAGCGGGTTCTCTGCCCCGCACACGGCCCGGCCAGAGTGACGCCGCGATGTGGCCCAGCCTGTGGCGGCAATCAGAACCCGTTTTTCTCGTATGAACTGCCCAGTAATAATTCTATTTCAGCCCTGCGACACAGCAACGCACTTCTGGCCGCCCGACTCTTCGGACAGTCAGGTTCCAACGCGGCGCTGGACCGTGACCGTCACGCAGATAGCCACCAGCGGGTGCGACGACTTTCCTGTCTACAGCAACAGAATGGTGGGCATCTTGGGGGTGTGGGAAGTGGGGTGGAAGCCACCATCCGAGATCGGCAACGAGCTCCGACTCTGCTACAATCAGGGGGATGGACACATCCAACGCGAGTGGATAGGGGCCAAGACCCACCTGCCGCTGGCACGGGTGCTGGTAAAAACGGCTGCGATATCCTCGCAGTATCTATCGGTTTACTACAATATTGTTCTCAGAATAAGCACACCGACCAGCATCGCCTGACGGCGACAGGGGTCTCGAACTGTGCACCACAGAATGGTGGGCAGCCGGGAGACCCCGGCGTGCCTCGCACCACCCAATATCGCCGTTCCCGGCGACAGGTCCTGCACCCAACACATTCGCTTCGTCAAGCGGCTATTGGGGAAACATGGAGCGCGGGGCAGAACCTGTCGTCTGATAGCAGTGCTGTAGTTGATAATTTTTATGAAATCGCAGACGCCGCTGGCGAGCGTCTTCGAAGCCGCTGGCAGGTGATCCGACAACAGAATGGGCGACAGCCATGGGCAAATGGCGTGTCGCAACCCATCCAGGATCGCCGAAATCGGCGACGGGCTCTGGACCCTGACTACTTGGGTGACCGATTGAGTCCTATGAGGATGCTGAGCGGAGACCAGAGCCCATCAGGACATGCGACGAGTCCCAGTCAAAACGCTTCCGATAGTCGCACAATCGCACGCCAGCAACGTGATAGAACTCAGTACATTCGAGCCTGGTGGCAGCGATCAGCGATGTCGCCGTCCCGTAGACTGTCGTCTCGCCATCAAGGACAGCCACGGAACGAGAATGGTGGGCAGCCGGAAGGAAGTGGGTGTGTGGGGGGGAGTGGCGTGTGCACCATTCGAAGCCGTCATCCACGACGACGGGTTCTGGACCCGAAGTCCGCGGTAGCGCAACTGGCTATCAGGGGGATCCGTAGCGGAGACCAGAACCCATTGTATAGAAAGACAGTCGCCAGAGAAAACACTTACGCTATGTCATCGGATACATTCCAGATTGTCCAGCTCCAAGCACACACGCTGGACACGCTATGTGCCAACAGTCGCACAGACACAGCAAGAAATCCAACAGCAACGACAGTATTCGGTCGGCGGCGGAATGGTGGCCGGCCGGGGGGCGCGTTCAGTGTAGCGAGCGCGTCGGCCACCATTCGGCGTCGTCGCCTGCACCGACTGGTTCCGAACCCAGTCCGGGCAAGCCCATCGAGAAGGCGTACTGACCAGCAAGCTGGACTTCGGAACCTATCCGCTCGATTGGTCACAATCTGTAAAAGTCGTTTTGGCCGACAATTGTCACACCGCGGGTCGGGTCGACGCTGCCAGCAACACATCGGGCACCCATCTCAGCCGGAGGTCGGCCAATGACTACTCGCCCAACTGCTGGCGAGATCGTCGCCATCACGACCACCGACAGTGAACCGCTGTTGCTGGTCTGTCGACAGACTGACGAGCACGTCACAGGCGTGTTGCTGGCCGACCTCGCAACAGAAACACTCCAGCGGTTGCGGGTGTCCAAACCCGATACGGCTACACGCCGGGAGCTGGCCACCGCCGTCGAGCGCGCTGACGAGTTGCTGTCGTTCACGGTCCCGACCACAGATTGCGCACTGGTTGAACGCGATAGCAGCCGTCCCGACCCCTTCGAAGGAGGGGATGCCTAATGGCCCGCGCCGACCCCTCGCCGGGCACTGCGACCGACACAGCGACCACAGAAACCGATCAGTGGCGACTCCGCTACATGGTCGGTGATCTCGAACACTACACCGAGTGGACGACCGAGTTCCCCACTGTCGAGAACTACTACGACCAGTACCGCCGCGGTGACTACGCGCATGATGTCGTCATCGAACGCCGGGCGGTGGTCGAACGATGACGGGGCGTGGCACTCACGACGGCGTCGACGGTCGCCGATCACTCGAGAACCGCTGGCTCGACGCCGACGCGGTCGCCGCCGTGGGTGAGCCAGCTCGTAAGCCTAAGACTGAGGATGGCCCGATATCGAGCAGCGCTTCGCCCGGCGTGAGCGGATCGTCTTCGACGAGGATGAGGCCCAAGATGAAGAGATGGATGACTGAGCCAGTTCGCCTCCGGGTTCGTGCTCGTCGCAACCAACAGGGCTCGATTCTTGAATGGCACCCTGACGACGAAGGCAACGCCAAAGAGGCACTTGCATCGCCGCGGGCACTCATCCGTGATCTCTACGGCGCCGTCAACCGGTCGACCGTCGTCGACGGCGATCTCGTCGCTGTCGTGGAGGCGTGGCCTCGATCGGGCGACGTGATCGACGTGATCGTCCTTGAGGAACACGCCCGCAGCGAGAGTGCGACTGAACGCCTGCGGATGCAGGCCAGCGCGGAGGTGGCCCAATGAGGGCCTATAACCCGTCAGACGCGCGTCTGACGCGACCTGTTGCAATAGCCGACGTATTTAACACACAGCCGACCAAACCGATTCAACATCAAGCACAGAGAAGACGCTCACCGCTAATCGGTGAGGAACGGGATGCCGGGGTCGTGCCACCGACCTCGGCTGAGAAGGTGACGAACCAACAGTTCTCACCTACTGTTTCTGACCGAGATAGAATAAACGTTGTGCCCGAACAGCGAGAGCCATCTCTGCGCTCTTGTTTGGGCCTCTCGTGTCGCCAGAGAGCCGCTAGACCGTCGTGAGCCGCTGATACGAAGATGCAAGCCGCAGACTACACACTGACCGGTACGCTTCAGCCCCTCTCGGGAGCGCCACGGGGAGAGCTGTCGCTCTCCACTGGGCGAAACTCCACCCAGAGAGGGTTCCCAGGAGGGATGCCATGACGTTCCACGTCGTCGGCTGTTCAGACTGTTCGGCACTCTGGATCATCGACGAGTCAGGTGACTCGAAAGCCTGCTGTCCAACCTGTGGCCGGACTCACAGCCGGGAGCACCTCCGTTCACTCGCGTCGGCTGCTGACAGGGAGGTCGCAGCGCAGCGACGGTCGGCTATCCTTGCATCACGCCGGGATGAGTCGGATGCTGACCTACGCGCGTACTGGGACCAAGCTACTGATGACCCAGTCATCGACGATCGAGAGTATCTCGACGGGATGGGTCTCGACGACGATCTCGTCGATAACCTCTGCGGTGAGTCTTCGTCAACGTCGACGACGTCTGATTCATCGACAACCCGTCCGGACTCCGGGCCCGACGTAGACGTCGACGTGGCGAACAAACCACAGCTCCGCGGGTCTGCCTATCCAGACGCCGCGAAGGAACCGGGAATTGCTCTACTGGACCCTCGGGGTCAGCTCTCGATCACCGGACTCACCTACCATGATGTGGCGCCACAAAGCTCCGAGTGGCTCGGTGATCTGCTTGCGGACCTCATCCCGATGACAGCACGGTGTGTCCAAGACCTCGCGGTCTTGCACGAGGCGGGCCCCGATCCCGCAGATCCGAGTCAGACGAACTACGAAGTGCCCCGGTTCGTCCAGGAGGTCCTCGCCGACGAGGTCGCTGGCCTCGAGGACAGTGACGGCTCGGTCGGGGCCATCGAGGAGGCACGCGCCTATCTTGATGCGGCGGCCCGCTACGCGCTGCTGTGGGACAATGAGTGCTACCAGGCCCACCGCGGGTTCAAGGGCGCGGAACAGTTCGAGCGCATTCAACGGACGCTCACGACGACCGGCACGAGCCGCGGGCCGTTCAACGCTGGCGTCGACGCACTCCGGCACTCGTTAGTCGCCCTGCACGCTGAACGCGACACGCCACTGCCAGTCACGTTCGTTCTCGACGGAGAGGCCTGGACGGCAGCCGACCGAGAGACTGTGAAACGCGCTCTTCGGGTGTTGGACGTCCTTGCTGACGGCTTGGATGTGCGCCTCCAGATGTCGCCCGGAGTCCGGCAGCGGGTGCGTCGGCTGACGTTGCGGGCGCTCGATGCAGATGACGAAGCGGACATCCCGGCGTGGGCTGAGCGCTTCTCGTTCCTTACTGAGGCCGGATACTCCTCCCGCCGTGGTGGGGACGTCGACGAGGACTCAGACGAGGGTCAGCTGGACGAGCAAGCATGGGGGTGGGTCGACACCAACCGGTCCCAGACAGGCCCGTTGACTGTGCTGGCGCATCTCGATACTGACGGTGAGCGCTCTGTTCGCGCTATCAAGCGAGACGACGCAATCGACTATGCAGACGGGAGTATCGACCGCTACGTGTCGTTCCTCGAAGCCGAGGACATCGTCACTGTGGACCGCTCGCACGCGTCTAACCGGCTCTCACTGACGTCCCTTGGTTCGGCAGCACAGCAGTACGTCGACCGAGAGGGCAACCCTGTCCACCCGTCCCAATCCCGGCTGTCGGGGGCGTCTTACGGACACCCCTCACGGTCTCGTAAGTGTAGTGTATCCGCCCAGAAGCGCGACCGGTACCCCCCCGCCGAACGGTGGCTTGCCGCGACCGGCTCCGCGCCTGAGTCTGGCTATGTCCAGTGGCTCGGCGACCGCACTGGTCCT
>NZ_JAAOHT010000022.1:0-47596 GCF_011440255.1 Haloarcula sp. JP-Z28
CGTCGGCGACGAGGACGAATTTCACGAACTCGTCAAAGACGTATTTGAACAAGTGACGCAGCAAGTCAGCTACGCCAAGAAGTGGTGTGAGAAATTTCTTAACTTTCAGAAGTTATCTTGACCATTACAATTCACCGAGTTGGCTCGCGCGGCACTGCCGCGCGTCACCCAACTCGTTCGTTCAGAATGAGCCTCGTCTTCGTGCCCACAACCTCCTCCAACTCACGCGCTTGCGTGATGAGCCCGTTGACTGCGTCGGTGTCAGCGGCATCAACGACCACGACGATGTCCTCCTCGCCGGAGACCTGCCACACGAAATCAACCTCCTGCCAATCAGCGATGCGGTCCGAAACCTCGGCCGTGTCGACGTTCACATCGACGCTGACCTCGATCATCGCTTTCACGTTGCCGGTCCGCGTCGCGACAGTGAATCGTTCGATAACGCCGTCGTCGACCAGTCGTTCGACGCGGTTTCGCACAGTCCCTTCCGACGTGCCGACCCGGTCCGCGATTTCCGTATACGGGGTTCGGGCGTCCCGGCGGAGTATCGAGAGTATCTCCCTGTCGAGGTCGTCCATCGAGATATGACAGTATCACCGGTCGTGACTTGAGGATTACGAAATTCGAAACTCGTCTTCGAAAGCAACCCTTATGGCCGACTATAGTATACGCATCTCGTAATGGCTGACGCATACGTGGCAATCGAAGGCGACCGCGTCATCGAGGCGCGCGCTCGCGCTCCGGGGACGGCCCGCGGCGAACTGGTCTTTACAACGGCGTACACCGGGTATGAGGAGAGTCTTACCGACCCCTCCTACGAGGAACAGGTCCTGACGTTCTCCTATCCGCTCATCGGGAACTACGGCGTCCGAGAGGAACGCTTCGAGTCGGACCGCGTCCACCCGCGCGCGGCAGTGGCCCGCGAGATGACCGACGACGTGGCCGAGTGGCTCGAATCCGAGGGTATCCCGGCCGTCGACCATCTCGACACGCGCGACATCGTCACCGAAATCCGCGACGAGGGGGCGATGAAATGCGGGATCGCCGCCGGGCCGGACGTGACCGAGCAGGACGCGCTCGACGAACTCCACGAGTGTAAGCATATGTCTGACCACACCGACATCGGCGCGCAGGTCTCCGTCGACGAGGTGGAGGTCCACAACGAGGGCGGCGACGGTGCGACGGTCGCGCTGGTCGACTGCGGTGCGAAGGGCTCTATCGCCGAGTCGCTCGTCGAACGCGACGCCGAGGTCCACGTGTTCCCGTACGACGCCACCGAGGACGACGTGGCCGCTGTCGACCCGGACCTGCTGTTCATCTCGAACGGCCCCGGCGACCCCGAGAACTTCGAACAGGCCGGTGAGCTCGTCGAAACCTACGTCGGCGACGTGCCGCTCGCGGGCATCTGCCTCGGCCAGCAGGTCGTCGCCAACGCGCTCGGCGGCGAAACTGAGAAGATGGAGTTCGGCCACCGCGGCGTGAACCAGCCGGTCCGTGACCTGCGCTCCAATCGGGTCGTGATGACGACTCAGAACCACGGCTACACCGTCGCCGACCCCGGCGACAAGCTCGACGTGACCCAAATTAACGTCAACGACGACACGCCGGAAGGGCTGGAAAACGACGACCTGAACATCATCACGCGCCAGTACCACCCCGAGGCCAACCCCGGCCCGCACGATTCGCTCGGCTTCTTTGATGATGTGCTAGGGATGGCGGGAGAGTAGGGGGAGCCTGGCCGTAGGGAGGGGTCCCCGGACTTCCGAGCGGAGCAGGACCTTCGGTCCCGCAAGCAGTCGGGCAGTATCGCCGCCCGACGACGGGGAACAGAGTGACCCGCGAGCAGTAGCGCGGTTCGAAGCGAGCGGAGCAGATGAGAACCGCGAACCGTGAACAGCAACGAACCGCGGGCGGCGCGGTTTGGACGCGCATGAGCCACGTCTTTCAGTCGCTGTCGTCGTCAATTGGTTGCCCGCGGTAGTATTTCGTCTGGTCGCTGTCTTCGCTTTTGGCCGTGTTGTTCTGCGGTGCGACGGGGCGACCGCGGTACATGACTCGGTTGGCGTCGTCGTCGCCGTCGATTGCGTCCGGACTGTCCTGCTGGTGGTTCTCGATGAACTCGGCGGCCGCTTTGAGCGTTGTTTTGTCGGTCTTGCGGTGCACCCAGCAGTGGTACATTTTCCGTGGGGTCCGGAGCGCGAGGCGGTGCGCACGGAACCCGGTCTTGGTGGTAACGTCGGCAACTGCTTCGTGTGGGATCTCGATGATGTCGTCGTCCTCGTCTTTCCCGATGAGACAGAGCGTCCGGCGGCCGGTAACCAGAATGACGGTCCGTCGGTCGCCGACCGGTGAGTCGGTCTTGCGTTTCGTTCCGCGACCGATGCCGCGCTTCCCGTTGGTCAGGAGATACGCCGGGGCTTCCGCGCCGTCGAGGTACGTCAGCGGTGGGTTGTTCAGCGGTGGTGACTCGGAGAAATGACTCTTGTATCCAGCGAGGACACCTACCGTTACCGAGTCACTGGGAGCCATCTCAGCGACTGTCTCCGCCCGCTTAGTGATGTCCTCTATCATCGGATTCCCGGAGCGGCGACAGCGATTGCAACACGGTCCATACTGCTAGTGTCACAGCCCCAGAAATGAGTGTTACGAACGTGCCATTATTGGCACAAAACAGGACAGATAGTCATCAGTAGCTAATCGATTACTAACTATGACCACCATCTCGGTTCAACGGTTCGGACATGTAATGGTTGAGAAATCGGTGCATGGATAACAGTCGTTACAGCCCGACCGCTCTATGACTCCTGTCTGACGCCCCTGAACTCGAATCGTGCGCCGCCGGCGTCGCTCTCAGTAACGGACACCGACCAGTCGTGTGCCGCCGCTATCTCCTTGACGATAGCGAGCCCAAAGCCGGTTCCACCGTCAGTGGTGGTGTAGCCGCTCTCAAACACTGTGTCGTGCTTTTCCGGCGGGATACCACCACCATCATCGGCGACGTAAAACCCCGGGTCGTCGAGATCGCCGACCTCAACAGTGACGGCCGGGCCGCCGTGCGTCACAGCGTTGTTGATGAGGTTTTCGAGGAGTTGGCGAACGCGGCTCTCGTCGGCGTAGATTGTGCTCTCGGCAGTGACTTCGAGTGTGGCATCAGACGTCTCGACAGCGTGCCAGCAGGACAGCGCCGTCGATTCGAGGTTGAGCGGCTCCGTTTCGGATACCGTGTCCCCCTCACGGGCGAGAGTCAGCAGATCCTCGATGAGTTCCTTCATGCGGTCGATTGCACGGTAACAGCGGTCGAACTGCTCGTCGTTGCCGGTGTCTCTGACAAGGGTGAGCGAGCCTTCGAGGACGCTGAGCGGGTTCCGGAGGTCGTGGCTAACGATGCTCGCGAACTCTTCGAGCCGGTCGTTCTGTCGCTCCAGTTCCTCGCGGTACTCGATTCGGTCGGAGATATCCCGTGAGATGGCAACGAGCCGGGTGATCTCTCCATCAGCGGCGATCGGTGTTACCTGTGTCTCCCAGACGCCAGTCGGGTGGAGGTCCCGCTCCTCGAATGTAATTGGTTCACCGGCCGAGACACACTGCTTGTAGTGGTCGGCGATTCGACGACCGATGTCCGGGCCAGCAGCCTCAACTGGGGTCTGACCGGTCAGTGACTCGGTGTCGAACCCGGTCTGTCGCTCGTAGGCCTCGTTCGTCCGAACGTATCGGAACGTCGGATCGTCTGCCGGCTCCTCAATGTCGACGAGCGCGATGGCGTCGTTGGTGTTCTCGAACACCGCCGCATACTCGTCGGTGAGGCGAGCCAACTCCCGCTCGCGCTGTTTCTGGTCGGTAATATCAGTCGCAACGACACAGAGGGCGTACGGCTCGCCGTCATCGTCGAGTATCGGTGTCTTCCGCGTCAGATGCGTCCGCTCCGTCCCGTCGACCGGAATCACCGTCTCGACTTCGACGGTCTCTTTCTGTTCAAGGGCCCGCTGATCGTCGGCGTGAGTCTGCTCCGCGATGCGGTCCGGAAGAATATCGTAATCGGACAGGCCGACGACAGATTTGTCAGCGTCGATCCCGTAGAGCTCACGAGCCGCACTGTTGATGAAGAGAAAGCGGCTGTCGATATCTTTCATCAGGATGTACGTCGGCGCTGTGTCGAGAATGACCTGCAGTTTGCGGCTCGTGTCTTCGAGTTCTTGTTTCCGGTTTTTGTGGTCGGTCACGTCCTGATGGATCCCCACCGCACGGACCGGATCGCCGTTCTCGTCGCGTTCGACCACTTTGCCAATGTCGCGGATCCATCGGTAGTCGCCGGTCGCCGTCTTGAGGCGATGGTCACATTCGTATATCTCCGTCTCGCCGTCGAGGTGGGCGTTCAGTGCCTCGTAGGTCCGCTCGCGGTCCTCAGGGTGAATCAGTTCGTCCCAGGTGTCGACTGTCGGGTCGAGTTCATTGAGCGTGTAGCCGAGCATATTCGCCCAGCGCTCGTCGAAGGTGACTTGGTCCGTCTGAACGTTCCAGTCCCAGACGCCGAGCTCAGCACCCTCAAGGGCGAGTTCGTGGCGTTCCGTGAGCGTTCTGAGTTCCTGCTGCCGGTCGAGTCTGGAAAGGGCCTCCTCGGTGTTCGCAGCGAGGGTTCGCATCAGCGAGACCGATGCGTCCTCGAACGCGGCGGCATCGGTCGATGCGGCGATCAGCACACCGTGGTCGCCCAGTGGAATCAGGAGTTCGCTACAGACGTCGGTGTCAGGGTTGTAGCGGTTGGGGTGAGTGGAGACATCGTTGAAAACACGCTGTTCGCCGGAGTCGAACACCTCCCAGACCAGACTATCGCCCTCGCTAAACGTCGGATGGTCGTCGATAATCGCCTGAGCCTGGTCGGTCACTGCGGTCGGCCTGAGAGCGTCGGCCGACTCATCGGCGAGAAAGACAGCGCTGAGTGGCAATCCGAGCAGATCACGCGCGGTTTCGACGACCAGTTCGGCGGCAGCCTCGCGTGACTCAACGTGCATCAGCTCCCGCGTTGTGTCGTGCAGTGCCTCGATACGCTGCTGTCGCTGCCGGCGCTCCGTGATCTCCTGAAACTGCGAGAAGATCGCGACGGTCTCTCCGTCTTCTCGGATGATTCGGTTGTGCCACTCACAGACGATCTCCTCGCCGTCGCCGGTCTCGATATCAAGCACCGTATAGTAGCCCCCGCTGCCTTCCTGTAGGGCCGTGATTGTCTCTTCGACCGCATCCAGCGCCGAGTCCGGGACGAGCGTCTCGAACCCCTTGCCGGCGAGCGCCGCTTCCCCACGCCGCAGGATCTCCTCGCCTTTCTCGTTGACCTGAACCACCTCAAAGCTCTCGTCCCACTCGATGACGCCGAGCGGTGACTTATCGATAAACAGCGAGAGCCGCTCCCGGCTCGCGTCCAGTGCCCGCTGTGACCGGTACTGCTCGACCGCGTTGGCGATGCGGTTGGCGAGAATTGTGTACTGGTCGGTGCCCTGTTGTTTCTGGAGGTAGTCGGTCACACCGGCCGAAATCGCCTCGCTGGCCACTTCCTCGGAGCCTTTCCCCGTAAAGAGAATGAACGGGAGGTTCTCGTCGATAGCTCGGACGGATTCCAGAAACTCGATGCCGTCCTGACCGGGCATCTCGAAATCCGAGACAACACAATCGATTGGTTCCTCGCTGAGCCGGGTGAGTCCCTCATTTGCCGACGTTGCCGAGACCACGTCGAACCGGTCGTCGGCACGGCTGAGAAACGCTGCCGTCATCGACGCGAACTCGGGGTCGTCCTCAACATGCAGGACACGTACGGCATCGGCCATGAATGGTACGTGAACGTGTCCAACGAATAAGTATTTGTACCTGTCCGTTCGAGTGACAGGAATCGGTGCCACCGCGGTGGGTGATCTGCTCCCGAGAACAGCCGACCGCGTTACTCAGCGCCCCACTCGCGCTGGGTCTTTGGCCGTTCATCGATGGCCTGAACAGCGAGTGGCTGGTCAGCGGAGTTGATCGCTTCCAGCGCCGCCTCGGCGCTCTCGTGAGTCGAGAAGTACGTCACAGTCTCCTCGACACAGGCTTCCAGCACGTCGCGGTTGCGGGAGAGAACGAGGTCAACCTTGCCGCTCTGGATGGCGTCGATGATGGCGTCGGTGTCTTCGTAGTCGTCGAAGTCCTGCACGTCGAAGTGCTCCTCGAAGCCGAGGATTGGCAGGTCGACGATGGCTGTCCCTTCGAGCGGGATTGCCTTGCCGACGGCCATCTGGGCCTTCTGGTAGGCCTTGCCGAAGGAGCCGGCGGTCCCCATGACCTCGCCGGTGGATTTCATCTCCGGGCCGAGACGCGGATCCGAACCCGGCAGGCGGTCAAAGGGCAGGACGACCTCCTTAACAGAGACCTGCTCCGGAATCTGCTCCTGCACGTCGAGTTCCGAGAGCGTCGCGCCGGACATCACCTTAGCGGCGATTTTGGCGATCGGGACGCCAGCCGTCTTGGAGATGAACGGAACGGTACGGGACGAGCGCGGGTTCGCTTCGAGGACGAACACCTCGCCGTCACGAACGGCGAGCTGGACGTTCAGCAGACCGACGGTATCGAGCGCGTCGGCGATATCCTCAACGACCTCGCGGATGCGCGGCATCACGTCCTTGATCTCCTGAGACCGGGGCGGAATCATACAGGCGGAGTCGCCCGAGTGGATGCCCGCCGTCTCGACGTGTTCCATCACGCCGCCGATGAGGACGTCGTCCTCGTCGGCCACGGCGTCGACATCCAGTTCGACGGCGTCGGCGAGGAACTCGTCGACCAGAATCGGCTTGTCCGGGCTCACGCGGACGGCTTCCTCGATGTACGTTTCGAGGTCCTCGTCGTTGTACACCACGTCCATCGCGCGGCCGCCGAGCACGTAGCTCGGGCGCACAAGGACGGGGTAGCCGATGTCGTGGGCCAGGTCGAGGGCCTCCTCCTTGGAGGTCGCAGAGCCACCTTCGGCCTGTGAGATACCGAGTTCGTCCATCAGCTTGTTGAACCGGTCGCGGTCCTCGGCGAGGTCCATCGCGTCGACGGAGGTCCCCATGATCTCACAGTCGAGGTCGCGGCGTTCGAGCTCCTGTTCGAGCGGGTGGCCGATGTCGACAGAGGTCTGGCCGCCGAACTGGACCATCACGCCGTCCGCGTCGGTCGCTTCGATGACATCGGCGACCTCCTCTGCAGTGACTGGTTCGAAGAACAGTCCGTCGGACGTGTCGTAGTCGGTCGACACCGTCTCGGGGTTGTTGTTGACGACGTGGGCGTCGATGCCAAGGTTCTCCAGCGCGCGGACCGCGTGGACCGAACAGTAGTCGAACTCCACGCCCTGCCCGATACGGATGGGGCCGCCACCGACGACCACGACACTTTCGAGGTCCGGGTCGATCTGGAGTTCGTCGCGGTCGATACCCGACAGCGGGTCCCGCGTCGAGTAGTAATACGGCGTCGTCGCCTCGAACTCGCCGGCACAGGTGTCGACGAGTTTGAAGTCGCGGTCAGTCGTCTCCGTCTCGACGGTGTCGACTGTGACACCGGAGCCATCGGTCGCCGCTTCGACTTCCGGCTCGTCGCCGCCGTCTTCATCCAGATCCGCCGGGAGCCAGGAGACGTGCGTATCGTTGAACTCACCGCCGGCCAGCGCTGTTATTTCTTGGTCGGTAAAGCCGGCCTGCGCGGCGGTCTCGTAGTCGCCATCGCGGGCGGCCTCAGCGGCGTCGGCGACCTCTTTGAACCGCTCGACGTACCACTCTTTGATGTCGGTGATGTCGACGACTTCCTCGACGGTGTAGCCGCGGCAGAACGCCTCGAACATCGCGTACGGACGGTCAGGCGTTGGCTTTTCGAGGTACTCCGTTTCGAGTTCCGCGTCGTCGATTTCGTTGAAGTCAGCAGCCGGATTGTACTCAGAGGAGCGAAGCGCCTTCAGCAGGCTCTCGGGGAAGGTCCGGCCGATTGACATCGCCTCACCGGTGGATTTCATCGCTGTCGACAGTTCGAACTCCGTGTCGCGGAACTTGTCGATAGGCCAGCGCGGCACTTTCGTCACGACGTAGTCGATAGCCGGCTCGAAAGCGGCGGTCGTCTCGCCGGTAATTTCGTTGTCGATTTCGTGGAGGCGCTTGCCGAGCGCGACCTTCGCGGTGACACGGGCAATCGGGTAGCCGGTTGCCTTCGAGGCCAGCGCAGAGGAGCGGGAGACACGCGGATTCACCTCGACCACGCGGTACTCGCCGCCAGGGGTGCCGTCGTCGTGCCAGGCGAACTGGATGTTACAGCCGCCCTGAATGCCGAGGTCGCGGATGACCTTCAGCGCGGAGTCGCGCATCTCCTGATGGCCCTCGTCGGGGATGACCTGCGAGGGGGTGACGACGGTCGACTCCCCGGTGTGGATCCCCATCGGGTCGATGTTCTCCATGTTGCAGATAATAATACAGGAGTCGTCGGCGTCGCGCATCACCTCGTATTCGAGTTCGACCCAGCCGGAGATGGATTCGGTGATGAGGACCTCGTTGTTGCGCGAGAGGCGCAGGCCCTTGCGGACGCGTTCGATGAGTTCGTCCATCTCGTCGACGACGCCGGAGCCGGAGCCACCGAGCGTGTACGTCGTGCGTGCGATGACGGGGAGCCCGCCGACCTCGTCGACGGCGGATTCGACGCGGTCGATGAGCGAGTCCTCGTCCAAGTCGGTGACCGATTCACCGTCGTCGAGCGTGATGGTCGTCGAGCGCGGCACCGGTTCACCGATGTCCTCCATCCGCTGTTTGAACAGGTCGCGGTCCTCCGTCGCGTAGATGGTGTCCAGTGGCGTCCCCATCACGTCCACGTCGTACTCGTCGAGGACGCCCTCCTCGGCAAGTTCGGCGGTGACGTTCAGTCCAGTCTGGCCGCCCAAACCGGCGATGACGCCGTCGGGTTCTTCTTTCCGGATGATCTCAGAGATAGCTTCGGTGTTGATAGGTTCGAGATACACCTTGTCCGCCATCTCCGGGTCAGTCATAATCGTCGCCGGGTTCGAGTTCACGAGCACGACGCGGGCACCCTCTTCCTGAAGGGCACGACACGCCTGTGCGCCGGAGTAATCGAACTCGGCCGCCTGTCCGATCTTGATCGGGCCACTGCCGATGAGCAGGATTGTACGGTCCTCGTCCGCTGTCATTGTACGAGCGGAGTCTACACATCGTAATAAGCCCGGCGAAACAATGCGAAGCTCGAAGCCTAATTTCGAATATCGTAATGCGTCTGCGTCACATAGTCAGCACTCTCACAGACGAGTCTCGGTATAGCAGACAGACGGTAGCGGCGCTGAGAACGGTCAGTTGTCGCGGTCGGGAACGCGATACCGGTAGGGCTGGCCCTGAATAACCTCGACCTCGCCGGACTGAGCACGACGACCAAGGACTGTGGCAACACGGTGGGCGCTCCCGAACGCCTCGTCATGTTCTTCGAGCAGGTCACAGATTTCGCGTGCCGTCAGTGTGCCGTTGACATCGGCTTCTTCGAGCACTGTCAGGATGCGCCCGAACTCTCCCTCACGCATAGCCATACACAGTTACAGCACCGCTTCCACCATATAACACCGTCAGACAACAGTCAGACGGCTGATTTCGGGAAATCAACCGACGGCGGCGTGTCACTGGCTGTCGGACAGTTCAGGGTCGCTGTCTGTCGCGTTCCCCCAGCGCTTTCGGACCCACGCCGGTCGGGAGACGGTTGTATCGCCAACCGCGGAGTACCGAATTTCGTAGCTGACCGGGGCCTTTCTGGAGCGGTCCCAGTACGAGACGGTGAGCGACTGGACGAGGCCGTCCGGCCGGACAGTCGCCTGCACGCTGTAATTATCGGCCGGTTCAAACGCCGCCGGCGGGTCCGTAGCCATGAGCGTCACGCTGCAGGAGTCACAGTCGTCCCTCGGACGGTCGACGCTGACGTTCGTGGCGAGGTAGGCTTCGATGAGTCGAGCGGGGTCGGGGTCGAGTACCCCGCTGACCGGGGTTGGCCGCCGCGTTGCGGTCCAGGCTCCCTGTGCTCGCTCGTCGTAGACATAGCGTCGGTTCCGGTTGGTGTACACCTGCTTGGTGTAATTCTTGTTGATGATTTCGGTCCGAAACTGGTAGCGATACCTGTCTTCGACGACGAGACTGACGATTTGTGTCCCCCATTCCAGCGACAACCGCATTCCCAGCACGTACGAGCGATTCCGCGTCGCGCGCCGGTGGGCCGCCGCGAGTCGCCTGGCGTCGACAGCGTCCTCGGTCACGGCGGGGTTGGCCCGGTCGTCCTGTGACTGCTCGGGCACCGGAACTGGGGTCACCGTCTGTCGCTCCGCCCCGCCGAAGGCTCCACAGCCCGCAAAAAGCAAGAGGACAAGCAGGACCGCGATACGACCCGCCATGCGTGGGTATGCGAGCCCGCCCTACTAAGTGCTCAGGTCGCAGTCGGTCTCAGATCGCGGTATCAGATCGGCCGTCGAAGTTTCGCTCGTCGCGGTACTGTTCGACAAATGCGTCAACATCGAACTGGAGCATCTGCTCCTCGAACTCCGCCATCACGTCATCGTCCTCGGCGTGGCTGATAGCGTGTTCCATCAGTTCCACGAGCAGTTCGACGACGATTTCGTGAAGGCGGCGGGAATCGAAGTCACTCACCCATGCCAGCGAGAAGCCAACTGACCCGTCCTCGCTGGTGTCGGCGGCGACGACCTTCTCGGGGAACTCCTCCATGACGACGCCCATCAGGTGGACGGTGGTGAACTCATCGTAGTCGTCGTTGGTCTCGATAGTCGCGTGTAGCACCTCGGTGAGAAACTCCGGCACGAACCGTGCCAGCGGGTGCGGGTCAAGCACGACGCCGTGAGTCTGCCCGCAGTCACACGCGAACTCCCGCATCCCCAGATGGAGGTCATGCGTGTCGACGAGTTCGCCACAGGCCAGTTCGAGTTCGGACTCGCGCCCACCGGGCACGCGCGGTTCAGCCATTACCCATGATTGGTCGCTCGCGTGGTTAAAGGCCGCGATACGGACTACAGCGGGTTAGAGCCCGCCGATGGACTCTGTATCCTGTGTGTAGCTGGACCCCGTTGCTTGGAGGTACGCGACAGTCGTCACAGCGATTGAGAAGACGCTGACGACACTTGAGAAGACAGTAGAGACTGTCGCCAACACCATTGGCGGCAACGAGATCGGGAGGAAGCTGACGGCACCTCCGAGAACGAATCCAAGCACCACGAGCACAATAGCCAGAACGAACGTGGCGAGGAGGTTGTCGGTGACGACTCTGACACTGTTGCTAATTGATTCGATAACGCCGCTGTCGTTCAGTGCAATCTCCTGTCGGACAAAGAAGAACAGGAGTCCAAACACCAGTCCGGGGATGATGAGTAGAATGAGGCCGATACCCACTGCGATAGTGGTGAGGATGCCGGCTGCGATCGCGACCACAACGGTCCTCCCGAGCCGTCGGCCCACATTGTCGGGAATCGGTTCGCGGTCATCACTGGCAAAGGCACGGATTGCGACGATGTTCAGCGCCTCATTGAAGATAAGCAACACGAGCGCACCGACGCCAGCAACTGCAAGCGGCAGGTCGAGTGCCAGTGGGGTACCCCCGGCCATTGCTGCCTGATTTACCTGTGCATCGCTCGGCAGTCGCCCCAGAAACAGTTCTGTGAACGCCTGCGAAAGTGACGCCCAGACAACAGAGCTGAGCAATCCATAGACGATGAATACGCCGGCAAACATCGCCCCACGTTCGCTGAGTAGTTCGTCAATACCGTCCTGGAAAGCACGGCCGATCTGGAGGGCCATATCTTCAGTCGCTCTCCGGGAAAATATAAAACTAGTCGAATCGTAGATACCCGCCGACGGCGGGACTGTGCCGCTTACGGCCAGTCGTCGCGCTGCTCGTCCTCGTCAGTTGCTGTGTCCGGCGTCTCGGGTTCGCCAAGGCCCCAGTCGGCCGCCTCTGCGGCCTGCGTGACTGGGAGGTACTCCCAGCCCGCCGCCTCGGCGAGGTCAGCGTCCTCGTCGCCCGCACCGACAAAGACGTGCCGGTCGGTGTCGAACTGCTCTCTGACGTTTTCGAGACTCTCCTCGCGGCCGCGCGGCCCGGAGAAGAAGTCCTGTCTGATCCGGTGTTTCCGGGTGAAGTTGGTTACGACGTAGGTGGGCTGTTCGGAGATGACGCCGACGTACTCGGACCACTGGCGCGCGTCGTTGAACACGCTGTCCGGGTAGGCCAGTTGCTTGAGGGCGTCGAGGTCGAACGCGAGTGTCATATCGCCGCTGCCGCCATCCATACGCGACTCTCTGCCTTAGGGCGAAAAAAGAGCGTCGTTCTCCCGCTGGCAGTTATTCGCGGTGCTGGTCCGTCTGTGTGAGCCGGTCGGCCTCCGCTTGGACCGCCGCCATCTCGCTGGCGGCCCGTGGGTCGCCCTGACCGTGCCCCTGATTGACCAACGCATCGAGCCGCGAGCCGGCGAAGCCGCCGCTCTCGTCGCCCGTTTTGTCTGCCTCACCCGACCGGTCGCTGCGGCGGCTGAGCCAAGCAACGACGCGGGAGAGGGCGTTGCGCATACATGCTGCTACGTCCGCAGCGCGTAAAAATATCGGTGTCGGCTGGCCTTATTCGGCCGGTGCGGGCGTCTGCGCCTTGACTTCTTCGAGGTCGACTTCCTTCTCCAGCAGCAGTTCCTTTTTGTCGGCGACCTGCCGCTCTTCGCGGATGAGCTGTTTGAACGCCGACTGCTGTGAGAGGTCGCCGATCAGCACGCCACCAACGAGCTGTCCGTCCTCGAAGGCGAGCCGCCGCCACTCGCTGTCGGAGTACTTCCGTTCGGCTTCGTCGTCGCCACGGGTCGGATGGCCGAAGGAAAGGAACGGGAAGTCAAAGTGCGTGATGGAGTACGAGGAGACCCAGCGGAACTCCTTTTCCTCGGCGTCCGCGACCATGTTCGTCCCGGCGACTGACCCCTGCTCCTTGGCTGAACCCCACGCGCCGTTTTGCGCCTGAGAGTCGAGGATGGTGTCGTAGAACTGGGTGAGGTCACCCGCAGCGTAGATGTCCTCGACGTTGGTCTGCATGTACTCGTCGACGACGACGCCGTCGTCGAGTTCGAGCCCGGTCCCGTTGAGGAACTCGGTGTTGAAATCGAGGCCGATAGCGACGCCGGCCCATTCGCCCTCGTAGTGGTTGCCGTCGGGGTCGACCGCGCCGGTGACGTGACCGTCGTCGTCGACTTCGAAGTGGTCGACGCCGGATTCGAAGACGGGTTCGACACCGTTCTCTTCGAGGGCCTCGTGGATGATCTCTGCGCCCTCCTCCGAGAGCGCGTAGCGCCACCAGCGGTTGCCACGCATCAGGTACTTCGCGTCGATTTCCTGTGCGGCACAGACCGCCGCGAGGTCGATGCCGAGCAGTCCAGCCCCGACGATGATACCCTGGTCGGCCTCGTCGGCGTGCTCACGGATGCCACGTGCATCCTGGAACGTCCAGAAGTGGTGGATGCCGTCGGCGTCACTGTTCTCGACCGGAACCTGTGCCGGCGTCCCACCCGTGGCCACCAGCAGCTTGTCGTATTCGTAGGTGTCCCCCTCGTGGGTCTGGATCTCGTGGGCATCGGGATCGATGTCCGTCACGTGGGTGTTCAGCTGGAGGTCGATGTCGCGTTCGTCATACCACTCCGGCTCGTGGATCGAGATCGGCGCTTCCGGCAGCTTCCCCTTGGCGAACTCCTTGATGAGAATCCGGTTATACAGTGCCTCCCCCTCGTCGGTCAGGACTGTGACCGACGCATCCGGGTCCGCTTCCCGGATTGTTTCGGCTGCGGACGCACCCGCGATGCCGTCACCGATGATTACGTGCGACGTGCTCATGTACGGCCGGTACGAAATCAGGCCTAATGTGGATTGCTATCTGCGTATCGTTTCCGATAGCGAACTGAACACACCGATAGTCGGGGATTTGAAGGCGCTGGGGCCCGTATTCGAAATTGAAATGAAAATCTACCAGAACCCGCGCCACTGGGCAAGCAAGAAGGCGCTGACCACACCCGGCGTCCGGTCGGTGGCCAACTACGGGCTGGTGAAACTCCACACCAAAATCTTCCTCGGGAAGGCCGACGAGGCACACCGGGAGGAGCGGCGCGACCACCTCGATGACTTCTTCGACGGCACGATGGACACCTACGTGGCCGCGCTCCAGGCAGATTACTCGGAGGCTGAGGCTCGGGAAATCACCCACATTCAGGCGAATTTCGACTTCTACAACCACGGCTGGACGGAGATGATGGAGTTCCCGGCCGACGAACTCGAAGCCCACTACGAGCGGTACGCGGACTTCTTCGACGCGCACAGCATCACCATCGACGACCCGCTCGGGACGTTCCGGCCGGCCGGCGGCGTCACCGACGCGCCGTCGACGCCAGAGCGACTGGACGAGCCGGAACACCCCCACGCCGTCGGTGGCTTTGCTGACGACGTCTACGTCGAAACCGAGGACGGCGAGATGGTAGTCGGTGGCGGCCGCGAGGAACCGGACGACGTGAGCCCGACCGACGCGCCGGTCATCGACGAGGACGACGTGGAAAGCGCGGCCGGCGACTGAGCTAGACGGCGGTCGGAGGCCTGTTTTTCGCTGTATCAGCCGTAATCAGAAGGGGCAGCCAACATATGGCCGGAGCGTAGGATATCGACTCGGGCAGCAAAGCCCTCAGCGTTGGGCTTCCGAAAGCGGCGAATCGTCGGTTTTCGTCGCCGCAGACGGGTCGCGTGCGATGCGGTCGGCGCACTCGAAGCCCGCGACGATACCGCCGTTGAGCGAGCGCTCCGGGTACTGTGCACGTGAGGCCATCCCGGCGTAGTAGAGGCCGTCCGCGACGGCGTCGCTCAGGTCGTACGGGATGACCATGTCGAGATACCCGCGTTCGTAGACCGGCGCAGTCCGTGGATTGCGCCCTGTTCGAATCCAGTTAACGGCGTCGCGGTCGAAATCAGGGAAGAGCGATTCGATGCCCTGCAGCCACGTCTCGGCGACCTCGTCGTCGCTCTGTTGCCAGATGGCTTCGGATTCGTCCTGAATGTAGCGGGCGACGTACAGGAGATGTTCGCCGCCGTACCGCTCCGCGGAGACGAAGTTGGTGTGCTCGATGAGCGCGCCGAAGGGAGCGTCGTCGGCGATGTTCAGCCAGTACGTATCCAGCAGGGGCTCGTCCATGCTAATGACCGAACACACCGTCCCCTGGAAATCGATGTCGCAAGTGTAGCCGGTCAGGGCTTCAAGCACATTCGGCATCGTCGCGACGACGACGCTGTCAACGTCGTGAACCGTCGTCTCGGTTCCGTCCGTGGCCGTCAGCGACGAGACGGTCCCGCCACTCGTATCGATGTCGGAGACGCGCGTGCCAGTGGCGATGTTGTCGCGGCCGACGGCGTCGACCAGCGCGTCGAGCAGGCGACCGAATCCGCCGTCGAAGTAGCCCAGAATCTCGCCGTTCAGGATGTCCCGCTCGCCGCGGAATTTGACTCGGCCGAGTAGCCACGCGGCGCTCACGTCGTCTTTCCGGTCGCCGAACTTCGCATCGAGCAGCGGCTCGAAAAAGTTCTCGTAGACGCCCCGGGTAGTGTGGTCGATGACGAACTCCTCGATGGGCACGTCCTCGAAGTCTTCCAGCCGCTCGTAGGTGTCGAACGACGGGACGCCGCCGCGAACGTCGATATCGAGGACGAGCATCCCCAGCCGGAACGTGTCGTACAGCGAGAGGTGCGGGTACGAGAGGATTTCCCAGGGCTTGTCCATTGGGTGGACGACGCCGTCGACGTAGTAGGCGTTCTCCCCGATGTGCCACTCGACCGCATCACCGAGGCCCAGTTCCTCGGCGAGGTCGACGATTGTTTCCTCGGATTTCGAGAGGTGGTGATAGAATTTCTCGATGGGGTCTCCGGCCGTCTCGTAGGTCGCTGCCAGGCCGCCGAGGTCCTCACTCGCCTCGAAGACACGTACCTCGTGACCACGTTGCTGGAGCCGGTACGCTGCCGAGAGGCCGGCGATACCGCCACCGACGACGCCAATCATACCCCGACCTATCAGCGGTTGTGGGATTTAGTTTGCGCTTCGGTCGCCGCCGTCTCGGTGTCGCCGGACTGGGGGTCGTCGCCGGCTTTGCTGGACGTCACCGCCTGCTGGAGTTCGAGAACAGCGACCGTCCCCGTCGGGCGGTTGTCTTCGAACCAGAGCGTCCCGCCGTACAGCTCCATCATGACCGAGACGAAGTAGAGGCCGAACCCGTCGGCGGTCTGGTCGGGTGAGAGCCCGCGCTCAAACACTTTCGTCTTTAATTCATCGCTCATACCGGGGCCGTCGTCAGCGATGCGGACTTGCAGCCAGTCGCCGGCCTGCTGGACTGAGACGGTTACCTGCGGGGTGTCGGCGTTGTTGTGGTCGACCGCGTTCCGGAGGATGCTCAGGAGGACCTCTTCGAGCAGTTCATTCGCCTGCACGCTGTACTCACCGTCCAGTTCGCAGGAGACCGATACCGAATCGTACTCGACTCGGAGCGACTCAATTGAGCGCCGGAGTGTGGCGTTAAGATCGACGGTGTCCAGCCGCTCGGCTTCGCTTGCTGTCACCGTGTTGTTGATATCCCGGATCGTTTCGCTCATCTCTGTGAGCGTCCCACACCAGTCGCTGATGCTGTCGAGATGGCGCTGTTTTGATGACGGGACATCATCCCTGATGTGCTCCGCGCGGCCGCGGATGACGACCATCGCGTTGTGCAGCGAGTGTCTGAGGATGCCGTTGAAGAACTCTATCTGTTCGCGGCGTCGCTTGACCGAACTCCGGCTCTGTCGGAGTTCGCGCTCGCGCTCGACCTGATCGAGGGCGACCTGCGTCGTCTGTGCGAGAATCGCGGCGTATCGCCTGTCCTCCGTGGCGAAGGTGCTGCCGTATGCGGTGATCGCCATCACGCCGTGGGAGCCAAGCGGCAGCATAAGCGCGTTGTCGAGCGGGTCGAGTCCGTCCTGCTCCAGCGAGACAGTCTGTATCTCACCGGTTTCGTACGTCTGCCAGAGTTTGCTTTCGGGCCTGTCAGTCGGTGACCCGTATAGCAGTTCTTCCTCAACGTTATTTTCGATCGTCTCGCTGATGACGGCCGGTTCAAGAACGCTATCCTCTTCGAGGAACACGCCCGCCGCGTTCTGGTCGAGCACGGCAGTTGCGAACTCGACGGCCATCTCCGCAACCGCTTCGGCTGTCTCTGCCTCGATGAACTGCTGGGTCGCGGCCTGTAGCGCTTCGAGTCGGTCCTGCCGGCGCTGCTGTCCGGTGACGTCCCTGAGCACGACGAGGCGACCGCGTTCCGTCCCGGACTGGTCGGTGAGACTCGTCGTCTGTGGGTTATAGTAGGTGAACGAATCCCCGAACGAGAACACCTCGCCGCGCTCAATGTGGCCAACGAGACCCGGGGCAAGGTCGTCGAGTGACTCCCCATCAGGCTCTGGATGATCTAGCGCGCTGGCCGCCGCGGCGTTGTAATCGATAATAACACAGTCGTCGTTGAGAGCGATGACCGGGTCGGGGAGATTGTCGACGAGGCCGTCACCCGACACCGTTCTTACCGATAGCGACTCGTCTTCGAACAGGACCCAGCCGACGAGTGCCGCGTTGATCGAGAACGCCACCGGCGTAAAGTCGATGGCCGGATGTGGCGTGTAGCCGAAATCATACAGTACGGCGGCGAGTACCGGGAGGATGGTTCCAATGAGGATTGTCGCTGTCTGCCGCCGATAGAGGTTCTGTGACCGGAACAAGAACTCGATCAGGAGAGCATAGCCGACAAATAACGGGATGTAAGAGATTGCAAGCGTCGTCGTGTAGGCGGCCCCACGTTGCACGGCGAACAGCGTCACGCCGCTCTGGGTGATGGGGACGGCTTCGACGAAGCGACCCTGGCCAAAAAGCAGTAGCAGCACGTCTGCATTCGCCGCAAACAAAAGGGGAACGAGACGGGTCGGGCGAAGCCACGAGCGCCGGCCAGTG
Organism: Haloarcula sp. JP-Z28; assembly: GCF_011440255.1. Taxonomy (NCBI): domain Archaea; kingdom Methanobacteriati; phylum Methanobacteriota; class Halobacteria; order Halobacteriales; family Haloarculaceae; genus Haloarcula; species Haloarcula sp. JP-Z28. Next base: position 18,055 of record NZ_JAAOHT010000022.1, read on the forward strand.
TAGACGAGCACGAAAACGGCCCAGAGCCCGAGTAGCTGTGCCGAAGTGGTTCGTGCCAGCACGTACACCGTTTCTGCGACGGTGGGGTTGGTAGCGACAACTCGCCAAAGAGAGACGGCACACCAGCACCCACCAGCCAGTGCGAGCCAGCCGTACTGGCGAGCACCGGGGACATCCCGGTGTCGGGTGGCAATAACCGCAACTACGAAACCGACGAGCGCCCCACCCGCGTTCCCGAGGATGGCGACCGTTGCAATGTCGACATCGATAGCAATACCTATCCCAACGTCAGGTTTCCCAGCATTATGCCTTTGGGCCGCGTTCTCAGTACTGGGAAACGGCCACAGTGTCGGTTCGCTACCTTTTTGCCTACACTGCTGAAATTCGCAGGCATGCTGACAGTCCGGGCGCCGGCTACCAGTGCGAACCTCGGGAGCGGCTTCGACGTGTTCGGCGTTGCACTGGAGCGTCCGGCCGACGTTGTCCGTCTGGAGAAAGCTGACCGGGTGACCATCGACGTAACCGGTGCTGGCAGCCAGTACATCCCGGAGGACCCCGACAAGAACACCGTCGGCGCGGTCGCTGACGCACTTGACGCGCCGGCACGCATTCAGATAGATAAGGGTGTCCGTCCCGCATCAGGGCTTGGCTCCTCCGCGGCCAGCGCCGCCGCAGCGGCCGTTGGGCTGAACGAACTGTACGACCGCGGCTACTCCCGCGAGGAACTGGTCCCCATCGCCGCCAAGGGCGAGGCTGTTGTCTCCGGAGACGCCCACGACGACAACGTCGCCCCCTCGATCATGGGCGGGTTCACCATCGCAACCGACAAGGGCGTCACGCAGGTCGACGCCGACATCCCGCTCGTGGCGTGTCTGCCCGATATCGTGGTTTCGACGCGAGACGCGCGTAACGTCGTCCCGGAGACCGCCCGCGTCGACCAGATGGTAGAGACAGTGGGTAACGCCGCGGCACTAACGACCGGGATGCACCGCGACGACCCCGAACTCGTCGGCCAGGGGATGCACGACACCGTGGTGACGCCGGCCCGCGCGAAGCTCATCGACGGCTACGAACAGGTTCGTGAAGCCGCGCTGGCGGCTGGTGCCACCGGCGTCACTATCTCCGGGGCCGGCCCGACAGTCATCGCCGCGTGTGCTGAGGAAGACCGCCGAAAGATTGCGAGCACGATGCTCGACGCCTTCGGCGAGCGCGGGGTCGACGCCCGGGTGTACCAGACCCGAATCGGCGGCGGCGCTGAAGTGTTCTGAGACCGTCCGCAGGTCCGCGACGGTACGCTCCGCGACTAGCGGACAGGTCCGTTTCGAAGGCAGTCGCGGAAAAGCGGGAAGGAGCATCTCGTCAGCGGTGTCTACAGGTGGGATTGGGGCACTTGGCCGGTATGCAGGCGGTGTGGGTGCACCGGGGATGACAGGGACTACTTCGTTCCATATCGTGCCGGGGGATCAGCGAGAAGACCGGGCTGTTCATCCCGCACGCGGTCAGTCGTCGACGAAGAGAGATACCCCCGTCGGGCGATGAGACGTCTGTACCGCGTTATAGCACTATGTACTGCTATTAGTAACAGCAAGGCGTCTCGCCGCGCTACCTGAATAGCAATGGCATCTCAGACGGGGCACGCGCTTCCAGCAGCATACGACGCGCTCAACATCGGTATCGCACTGTACGACCCCGACAGTGGTGCTATTCTGGACGGCAACGAACGGCTAGCAGAGATATTCGGATACTCAGTTTCGGAGTTGCGCGAGCGGTCGATCAGCGAGTACACCGCAAACACATTCGTCCACTCTGTCGCCGATTTCAGGTCCCGGTTGCAAGACAGCGCCGCAGGCGGGTCGCGCCAGTTCACGTGGCGGATCAAACGGGCGGACGGCGAGCTCATCTGGGCCCGGATTCACCTCTTGGAGCGGGTCGTGTCCGGGAGGACGTACGTCTGTGCGGAGATCCGTGACATCACGGAGTACTTCGAGACACACCACCGCGAGGAGCTCCTCTGGCGGATACTGCGACACAACCTGCGGAACGAAGCGACAGTCATCGCCGGAAACACAGCCCGTATCACAGCTTCGGCCGGGACTGAGGCCGTGCGGGACGCCAGCAAGACGATTCGGTCTCGCGTCGAAAACCTCACGAACATCGTCGAATCCGTCAAGCAGATCGAACGGGCAGTCGCGCGCCCCGGCACAGACTACACCCGCTGTCACGTCACGCGCAGGGTACGAGGTGTCGTGAACACCATCCTGACCGACTACCCTACTTCAGAGATTACCGTTACCGAACGGGCGGAGCTGTGGGTAGACAGCAATGACGCATTCACATACGCACTCACCCACGCCATCGAGAACGCAATCATTCACAGTGAGACTGTCACCCCGTCAGTCGAGGTATCCGTCGGTCCGTCACCGAACACCGGCCGAGTGGAGATCTGCATTCGCGATTCGAACCCCCCGATTCCAGATACGGAGATCAGCGCGCTCTTCGACCCGACGCAGGCCACAGAAACGGCGCACGGTACCGGCGTCGGCCTGTTCGTGATGAAGTGGTGTATTGAGTCTCTCGGCGGTGAACTCTGATTCGAGCGGAGCGGTGACGGGAACGCCGTCTTTTTTTATTTACCGGCACGAGACCCGCCGGACGACCAGCAGTAGCGCGCCAGTCCTCGACTGCGAGACGTGGTCGGGCAGATACTCAAACCAAGAAGCCGAAAACGAAAGGCAGGTCAGCCGCCCTGGACGAACTCGTTACGAACGTCGTGGAGCACTGCCTCGGCGTGCCCGTCGGGGTCCGAGATGTCCGGGTCGTAGACAGACTTGATTTCGCCATCGGCGAGCACGAACGTTCGGCGGTCCGTCCGGCCGCCGCTGGTGTCGAGGCCGAACGCTTCGGCGACGGTCCCGTCGGGGTCGGCAAGCAGGTCATACAGCAGGCCTTCCTCCTCGGCGAACTCATCGTGGGTCGCCACATCGTCCATCGAAACGCCGTAGACGGTGATGCCGCCCTCGCGGAACTGCGGGAGCTGTTCTTGGAAATCCCGAGCCTCGATGGTACAGCCGCCAGTGAAATCTTCGGGATAGAAGTACAGCACGGTCGGCGCATCGAAGTCGGGCGAGACAGTCTCACCGAACTGATTCTGTGCGCTGATGTCGGGGGTCGGCGCGCCGGGTTCAAGCATTATTCTGTGTTGGCCCGGGACGCCTACACGCCTTTGGGTGGCGGCAGCGTGACCCGCCAGCGTGATTTGGACAACCATTTAACCGACCCCTTGGAAACCCTGACTATGTCGAATCCACGAATCCTGATTGTCGGGCCGCCGGGAGCCGGCAAAGGAACCCAGAGCGCCAACCTCGCCGAAGCGTACGGCGTCGAACACATCACGACCGGTGACGCCCTTCGGGCGAACAAGGACATGGATATCAGCGACATGGACACCGAGTACGACACGCCCCGTGAGTACATGGAAGCGGGCGACCTCGTGCCGGACGCGGTAGTTAACGCTATCGTCGACGAAGCCCTCTCACAGGCTGACGGGTTCGTGCTCGACGGCTATCCGCGTAACCTCGAACAGGCCGAAGAACTGGAAGGGATGACCGCCCTCGACGTGATCCTCTCGCTCGATGTCTCGCGGGAGGAACTGGTCGACCGACTCACGGGCCGGCGGGTTTGTGACGACTGCGGCACGAACTACCACGTCGAGTTCAATCAGCCCGAGGAAGACGGTGTCTGTGACGAATGCGGCGGCGACCTCATCCAGCGCGACGACGACAACGAGGAGTCCGTCCGCAACCGACTGGACGTGTTCGACGACAACACCGCACCGGTCATCGACCACTACGGGGACCACGACGGCTTCGTCGCCATCGACGGCGAGCAGACACCCGACGAGGTCTGGAGCGAGATTCAGGACGCCGTCGACGCACACACGGCCTGAAACGCGACGGAACCGCCGTTCGAGTCCGATACCGTCGAGACAGTCAGAGTAAAACGTTGATATGCCGTCGCAACTCAAGCACACACAATGGCACGTACCGCGCCGAAGGTAGAACGACTCGCCGAAGACGGCGAGGCAATGACTGATGCGCTCTCGACGGTGCTCGCTGCGGCCGAAGAGAACGGGACCGTCACCTGGGGCGACGTGAGCGACGACCTCACGAGCGGCGAGTGGGGCCGGCTCATCGAGTCCGGCCTGCTCATCGACGCCGATGGCGAGGGGTTCGTTATCGACGACCCTGATGGCGTCCGTGAGGCGCTCGAAGAGTCCGACGCGGCCCCGAGCGATGATGACGAGGGCAGCGGCTGGTCGAAATGGGACAAGCTCGCCGGCCTCGGGACGCTCGGCCTGTTTGCCGGCTACTCTCTGACTTCAGTCCGGGACGTTATCGCAGGCGGCGTCATCGACATCGTCCTCGGGCCGCTCAACGACATGCTGCCGTTTTACGTCGTTATCCTGGTGCTTGCAATTATCACCGGGACCACCTCGACGATTCTGCAGGACAACCTCATGGACATGTCGGGGATGGGCGACCACCAGGAGAAGATGGAGGACCTGAAAGAGCGCCGCAAAGCCGCAAAGGAACGCGACGATCAAGAAGCGCTTGACCGCCTCGAAGAGGAGCAGATGGAGCTGATGACCGACCAGATGGGGATGTTCAAACAGCAGTTCCGACCGATGGTGTGGATCATGCTGGTCAACATCCCGCTGTTCCTCTGGCTCTACTGGATTGTCTTCGGAGCCGGCGTCGACGCGAGCCCGGTGATTACGCTCCCCATCTTCGGCGAGGTCGAAGCGTGGAGCAACAGCGTCGCCGGCCCGGTCCAGGCGTGGATTGTCTGGTACTTCCTGTGCTCACTGTCGTTCACCCAGATCATCCGGAAGGCGCTCAACGTCGAGACGACGCCGACTGGGTAGGCGCGAAGAGACAGCCCTTTCTATCGGGGCCCCCCGAACATCTCTATGTTGATTACCGTCTCCGGCCCGGCCGGCAGCGGCAAGAGCACACTTGCCAAGAGTCTGGCCGACGCCCTGAACTACGAGCACGTCAGTGGCGGCGATATTTTCCGCTCGCTGGCCGAAGAGCGCGGGATGACACCGCTCGAGCTGAACAAAGCCGCCGAGGAAGACGACCAGATCGACCGTGATCTGGACCGCCGATTGCGTGATATTGCTGCCGAGCGCGATGACCTCGTGCTGGAGTCCCGACTCGCTGGCTGGATGGCGGGCGAGTACGCCGACATGAAACTGTGGCTGACTGCGCCGCTGGACGTACGCGCCGACCGCATCGCGACACGGGAGAACAAGCCCTTCGAACAGGCAAAGACCGAAACCCGAGAGCGTGGCGACAGCGAGGCCCAGCGCTACAGCGACTACTACGACATCGACTTCGACGACCTCTCTATCTACGACCTGTCGGTCAACACCGCTCGCTGGGACCCACAGGGAGTCCTGAGCGTGACGCTCCACGCTGTCGAATCATACAGCCCCGATGGCGACGAGGGGAAGGCACCGGTCGAGAACGTCCGGTACGAGTTCTGAGCCGATGACACTCCGTGCCCCGCCCGACGAACGGGACCTCGATTCGCTTCGCTCGTTCGGCGTCGTCAACCTCGATAAGCCACCGGGCCCGTCAGCCCATCAGGTCGCGGCTTGGATTCGCGACGCCACTGGCCAGGACCGGGTCGCCCACGGCGGAACGCTCGACCCAAAGGTGACCGGCTGTCTGCCCGTGTTGCTCGGCGACGCCGCTCGGATGGCGCAAGTGTTCGACAACGCCGTCAAGGAGTACGTGACGGTGCTCGAACTCCACGACCAAGCGCCGGCCGATATTGCGGATATCGTCGCCGAGTTCGAGACAGACATCTATCAGAAACCTCCTCGAAAGAGCGCAGTGAAGCGCCAGTTGCGTTCCCGCCGGATTCACTCACTGGGTATCCTCGAACAGGGGGACCGGAGACTGCTGTTGCGGGTCCGGTGTGCGTCGGGGACCTATATCCGGAAGCTGTGTCACGATATCGGGCTGGCGGCGGGGACCGGCGCACACATGGGCGACCTCCGCCGGACGGCGACCGGCACCTTTGACGACGGATCGCTGTCGACGATGCACGACCTCGTGGACGCGCTGGCCTTTGCTGCAGACGGGGACGAAGCGCAACTGCGCGAGATTATCCAGCCCGCAGAGCGTGCGCTGTCCCACCTGCCACGGGTCACAATTGCGCCCAGCGCCGCCCGCGAAGTCGCCGAAGGCGCGCCGGTGTATGCGCCGGGCGTCATCGAGACCGGCCCGGCAGAAGTGGGCGACGCGACGCCTGAGATAGATTCACAGGTCGTCTCTGTCACGCCCGACGGGGCTGCGGTCTGCCTGGGGACGCTCGTCAGCGACCCAGACGCCGACAGCGGCCTCGTTGTCGAACTCGACCGCGTGCTGGTGTGAGAACGGCGGCCCCAGCCGCCCCGCGGGAAAAACTAAGACCGTCTCCCACATATTGCTAGCATGGACCGATGGGTCGATCCCAACGAGGCCGACCCGGCGCAGTGGCGTGGAACGGGGCCGTACGACGACCTGCGCCGGGGCGCTGAGACGGTCTCGGTGCTCGAACGCGCCTTCCGGACGCCGTTGCCGTATCAACACGAGGTCGACATCCACCACGACGACGGCGTCGCCGAACAGTTCCGGTCCAGCGAGTACGAGCATGCACGTATCATCTACAACAGTGGCGTAGACGCCAACCAGCGGATCAAACTCCTCACCCGCGGAGTGCTGTGGGGCGGCGGTGAGACACACCAGCGGTTCCAGGCGCAGTACCGCCGACCGCCGCCACCGACTGAGACCGTTCCGTTCGGGGAATATACCGTCTGGAGTCGGTACCAGTACGGGACCATCGAGCGAACTGACGACGGATTGACCTTCACGAAGAACGAGGCGGAGCCGGACGAGTCGCTCCGGGAACTCGACTGGACAGCCCTTTTCGACCCGGTGCAAGAACGGCTCGCTGAACTGGAGTTAGTTCGGAACCCGTCGTTCAGCAAGTACCGTCTCGAAGAGTTCGACGAGTGGGCGACCTACCGGACGCGGTTCCAGTACGACCCAAGCGCGTTTGCTGTTGGTCCCTGATTAGGGGATATATAATAAACTGAGATGGGGGCGCTACATACCGTCATGAAGCACATACTAACAGTGGTCCCGCTCCAGTCCGGCGGCGGGTTCCTCGAACTGGCGCTGTTGTTTCTCGTCCTCGCTGTTGTCGCCGGATTGGCCGGGCTGCGTGGCGTTGCGGGGCTCAGTATGCGAATCGCGAAGATCCTCGTCGTCGTCTTCCTCGTTCTGATGGTCGTTAGCTTCCTCCTGTGACACCAGCTTCGGTTCGGAGTGTCAGCGTCACGCCGTTTCTGAATCCTTTTATCCACGTGACGACTTCTATCGGGTATGACCGAGCAGGACGCAGCCGACGACACGGCCGCGACGGAGGAGTCGACCGCGAGCGAGGCGCAAGCGGACGGTGACGCGGATCTCGAGGACGTGCCCGAGGACGTCAACGCGGACGAGGTTGACCTAGGCGAGTTCGACACCGACGAGGACCTGGTCGACCGGGTCGCCGAATCGGACCCCGAAGACATCGCTCGGGAACTCTCCGCGCTACGGACGCGCGTAGACAGTCTCGAATCGCAGGTCGAACAGCAGGACGGTGACATCGAGGAGCTAGAGGAGAAGCTCAAGCGCAAGCAAGCGGAGTTCCAGAACTACAAGAAGCGGATGGACAAGCGCCGCGAACAGGAACAGAAGCGTGCCACCGAGGACCTCGTGACGCGCCTGCTCGACGTTCGAGACAATCTTGAGCGTGCGCTCGGACAGGACGAGGACACCGATATCAGAGGTGGAGTCGAATCCACGCTTCGCCAGCTAGACGATGTCCTCGATGCCGAGAACGTCGAAGTCATCGACCCCGACCCCGGCGGAGACGTCGACCCGACACAGCATCAGGTGCTCGCCCGCGTCGACAGCGACCAGCCGGACGGGGCAATCGCCGATGTCCACCGGCCGGGCTACGAGATGGCCGACAAAGTGCTGCGCGAGGCACAGGTGACCGTCAGCGAGAGCGAGGAGTAGCGGGCACTCCGGCGGTATAGCGGTCGTATTGCGGTACATTAAATAATCACCGGTCAGGGAAGTCCACCGAGTATAAAACCGCCCGGAGGAGGCCCCTTTGTCCGTTTTTCCAATCAGTACATCTAGCAACTTTTAACCGGCCCAATCCGCTATGAGCGGGTAAGATGGCGAGCAACAAGATTCTGGGTATCGACCTTGGGACCACGAACAGCGCGTTCGCGGTCATGGAAGGTGGCGACCCTGAAATCATTGTCAACGGTGAAGGCGAGCGGACGACACCCTCTGTCGTTGCGTTCGACGACGGTGAGCGGCTTGTCGGGAAACCGGCGAAGAACCAGGCGGTAAAGAACCCCGACGAGACCATCCAGTCGATCAAGCGCCATATGGGCGAAGACGACTACTCGGTCGAACTGGACGGGGAGGAGTACACACCCGAGCAGGTCTCGGCGATGATCCTCCAGAAGATCAAACACGACGCTGAGGAGTACCTCGGCGACGAGATCGAGAAGGCCGTTATTACGGTCCCGGCGTACTTCAACGACCGACAGCGCCAGGCAACCAAGGATGCCGGCGAGATCGCCGGCTTCGAGGTTGAACGAATCGTCAACGAGCCGACGGCGGCCGCGATGGCCTACGGGCTCGATGATGAATCCGACCAGACCGTCCTCGTGTACGACCTCGGGGGCGGCACCTTCGATGTCTCCATCCTCGACCTCGGTGGGGGCGTCTACGAAGTTGTCGCGACCAACGGGGACAACGACCTCGGTGGCGACGACTGGGACCACGCCATCATCGACTACCTCGCAGACGAGTTCGAGGCCGAACACGGCATCGACCTCCGCGACGACCGGCAGGCGCTCCAGCGCCTGACCGAGGCTGCCGAGGAGGCCAAGATCGAGCTCTCCTCGCGCAAGGAGACCCGAATCAACCTCCCGTTCATCGCGACCACCGACGACGGTCCGCTGGACCTTGAGCAAAAGATCACGCGCGCGAAGTTCGAGTCCCTCACAGAGGATCTCATCGAGCGCACCGTCGGCCCGACGGAGCAGGCGCTTGCCGACGCGGACTACACCAAAAGCGACATCGACGAAGTCATTCTCGTCGGTGGCTCGACGCGGATGCCGCAGGTGCAGGACCAGGTCGAAGAGATGACCGGGCAGGAGCCCAAAAAGAACGTCAACCCCGACGAAGCCGTCGCGCTGGGCGCAGCCATTCAGGCTGGCGTCCTTTCGGGCGATGTAGACGACATCGTCCTGCTCGATGTGACGCCGCTGTCGCTGGGTGTCGAGGTCAAGGGCGGCCTGTTCGAGCGACTCATCGACAAGAACACCACCATCCCGACCGAGGAATCGAAGATCTTCACAACCGCTCAGGACAACCAGACACAGGTCCAGATCCGTGTCTTCCAGGGCGAGCGTGAAATCGCCGAGGAGAACGAACTGCTCGGCGCGTTCGCGCTTTCGGGCATCCCACCGGCCCCCGCAGGCACGCCTCAGATCGAGGTGTCGTTCAACATCGACGAGAACGGCATCGTCAACGTCGAAGCCGAGGACAAGGGCTCGGGCAACAAGGAGGACATCACCATCGAAGGCGGTGCCGGCCTCTCCGACGACCAGATCGAGGAGATGCAACAGGAGGCCGAACAGCACGCCGAAGAGGACGAGCAGCGCCGCGAGCGCATCGAAGCGCGCAACGAGGCCGAGGCGTCCGTCCGCCGCGCCGAGACACTCCTCGACGAAAACGAGGAGGAGATCGACGAGGACCTCCAGTCCGATATCGAGGCGAAAATCGAGGACGTCGAGGAAGTCCTCGAAGACGAGGACGCCACGAAAGAGGACTACGAGGCGGTCACCGAGACCCTGAGCGAAGAACTGCAGGAGATCGGCAAGCAGATGTATCAGGATCAGGCCCAGCAGGCCGCAGGCGGTGCCGCGGGCGCTGGTCCGGGTGGCGCTGCCGGACCGGGCGGCGCAGCAGGCGGCGCGGCCGAGCAGGGCGAGGAGTACGTCGACGCCGACTTCGAGGACGTTGACGAAGACGACGAAGAGTAAGTCGGTTTCATTCCCCCGGTAGACGTCGGCTGAAGGCGCGGACGACGGCGACGACGGGTAATCGGCGTCGTCCGCTCAGCGGTGTAACCCAATCGCCGAGCTCGCAGAATAGACAGACTATCTTTCTCGGAAGGGATCGACATTTGCCACGCATGCGGTGAATCGGTAACAGCGGCCGTTCCGAGCCTCTATTGTGTGATCCGGACACAGAAGCCCCGGATTCGTTTCGTTCACCCTGATATTCAAAACAATAAGACATAATGAAAATGTCACACATATATTCGATAGCCGAGCGTACGGCCGCGCAGTGAGCAATCAAAAACAGATTCAGCCACAGTGTTTGAGCGCGCAACTCGACGCGGTGGGACACGAGGACCGCCGTCAGGTACTATTCGCGTTATGTGATGCGGAGCGGTGGCGGCCAACTGTCTCCGAGTTTGACGGCGGTCGGACGCCAGTGGGAGAGCCGGCAATCCCGGCGGAACTCTATCATCGGCAGCTCCCGAAACTGGCAGAGATGGGGCTCATCGAGTGGGACCGGGAAACGCACTGGGTAACACGGGGCCCGGAGTACGACCGGGTCCGGCCGCTCCTTGCGTTTCTCTCCGATCATTACGACGAGTGAGAGAAGCGGGCGGTGACGGCCCGCGCACATGGCTTGTTAGTCTTGCTCTAGTGGGGTCATCTCCACGACGCCCTGCGAGAGGAGACGGCGTGCGATGACGATGAGCCCGTTTCTGAGCCCGGTCGCGAAGATGGCCTGTTCGTCGCCAGTCTGTGGGTTGATTGAGCTGACGAGCATAGTCGACCGGTCGACAAGCAGGAGTCGTCCGACAGCAGCGTCCTCCTCAGGTATCATTTCACTGTGGAGCCAGTCCAGTTCGGACAGGAACGCAGTGGCGCGTGGGATTTCCTGTTCCACGCGGTCCCGTATCGAGGCGGACCCAGTCCCGACAATGAGGTCTGCATTCGGGTCGAGCGAATTGAGTTGCTTGATTAGCGGCTCGGTGAGGACCGCTTCGGAGCCGATGACGAGGACCACTTCGTCGGTCGCGTCCGCGCTGATCGCCGCAGCGCGGTTCTCAATAGCGTCGGACCCGGAAAGCGACCAGACCTCCTGTAGCTCAGCCTCGTCATTGTCGGCTTCGATGCGTCCCATCTCACTCAGTGCGGACTGGAGGCGCTCGATACGCTCTTCGTACTGATCGCGGAGCGTTTCGGTGGCCTCGGAGAGCGGGACGGCCCGGAACTGCTGGGGGCTCGAATGCTGGACTTCGACAAGCCCCTTCGCTTCGAGAATCCGAACGGCATCGTAAACACGCGTCCTCGGGACTTCAGTTACCTCGCTCAATCCTTTCGCCGTGCCGCTGGACATCCGAGAGAGCCCCACAAAACACTTCGCCTCGTACTCTTTCAAACCCAACTCCTGTAGTAAACTTACCGCTTCTTCGTGTGTTGCATCAGATGTCATGTGTCCCAACCTTCATCTCGGTGGAAGCCGAGGATATGTAGGAAGATGACGCCCACAGGTAAAAGACGTTGTTACTGCTACATTGCCGGCTCTCATCGGAGTTAGCGCTGCTTGATGGGGCCACAGAGCGTATTGTGGCAGTCCGGACTCGGTTGTCGCACGTGCTGATCCACGTGTCGGTCGCGTCGGCGTCCTGCCCTTGTTTACTCAGTTAATCACACAACTGTTATACCTCGGTCCGGAGTAGAGGTACTTGGCACGCGGCATCCTATGTGTCCCAACCACATCTGCTGCGTGCCTCTTTCAGAAAAACTGCCCAGACAGGCATCAGGGAGTGCGTTTAGAGTGATACTCAGCCGGACGCAGTCGTGTCAGACACGCTACAGCAGCTATTTCACTGGCAGTATTTCGTCTGTAGTGTCATTTCTTGGCGGAAACGGCCGACAGAGAAATACAAGTTTAGCGGACAGCTACTGTATCAGCTTGCAATCATAAAGGACTGTTCACATCCAGCAGTGAAAGCTTTCTATCAGCGTTTACTCGATAATTAGGTAGACACTTCACATATCATAATTACAACTTATTGATTGACAGTAGAATTAAGTTGTTTGGTCAACATATTGCTAGTAATGAGTGGGTCCGACAGGCGGCCCGACGGGACATCCGACAATCCGGACACGCTCCACGCGGAGTTCGACTGGAACACAGTCTCACCGTCAGTAGCGGTCGTACAAACGGTTGCAATCGCAGCTGGGCAAGAGGCGATAGAGCTATCACCCCTCATCGAAACGCTCGATCCGGACGCGCTTGACCAGCTATTTGTCCATTCGTCAGGGCCGGACAGCGCCGTATCACTCTCGTTTCAGCTGGGTGATTACGGAGTGACTGTGACCGGAACCGGAGACGTGTATGTCCACACTGGACCCGTCGGTCCGTGACGACACACGGAACAGGAGCACCGCCGCAAACGGCCGGGGACGCTTCCCAGAAATGCCATAACGGGCCACCTGAGGAGGGGGAACAGTCAGCCAGTTTTGTTACCGAGCGTTACTGTATCGAGCGTCGTTGTCCGCTCGTCCGGTGCACCGAGTGGCCGGCCAGTCCAGCGGACCGCAACGGTGTCGCCGCTGTCGAGGTAGAAGCCGACCGAGGCGTCGCCGTCGAGATAATTTCCGTCACCATTCGAGTCCACGCGCGGGTCGTCAACAACGACGCTGTCGCCGGGCACGACGGGCAGCCGTTCTGCCTCGGCCCACGTTAGTGTGGTAGAGCGGTTCCGGTCAGCGTCAGTGACGATGAGCGCCAGCGCGTGCGTACTGGTGTCCGTGAGCCGGTCCCCGCCGGCGTGGGTAAGCGTGACCGTTCCCGCCTCGGCGTCGAACTGGCTGTCGACGGTGACCGACGGCGACGCCGTCCGCAGGTCCGCACCGGGGCCGACGACGAGTGCAACAAGCCCGACGACAGCCAGCGCCGCGAGCCCCCAGACTGCGACTCGCTCGACCGTGACGAGACCCCGATGCCCACGAGACGACTCAGGACTCATTGCTCGAATCCTCCCCCGGCACAAAAATAAGCGCCCCGGTACGGGTCGAACACGACTAGTCGGCAACCCGTTCTTTTGAAGTAGCTCAATCGTCTAAGCCTTGTACAACGAATGAGTCAGGATTTCTACGAGATACTGGGTGTCTCTCGAGACGCCTCCGAAGACGAGATTCAGGAGGCCTATCGGGAGAAAGCCCGGGAATACCACCCGGACGTGAGCGACGACCCCGACGCCGAAGAGAAGTTCAAGCAGGCCAAGAAGGCCAAAGAGGTCCTCACCGACGAGGAGAAGCGCCAGATGTACGACCAGATGGGCCACGAGCGCTTCGAACAGGCCGAGAAGCGCGGCGGCGCTGGTGGTGGCGGCGGCCGCGGTGGGATGGGTGGAGACCCGTTCGGTGGCGGCGCTGGCGGCTTCGATATGCAGGATATCTTCGACCAGTTCTTCGGGGGCGGCGGCCGCGGCGGACGCGGTGGCAGCCGACGGCGGCAGGGGCAGGACCTCCAGACGCGACTGGAAATCGACCTCGAAGAGGCCTACAACGGCGCGACGAAGCAACTGAACGTCACCCGGCCGGAAGCCTGCGACGACTGTGACGGGGCCGGGCATCCGCCGGGAGCCGACTCGGAGACCTGTCCGGAGTGTAACGGCCAGGGCCAGACGACGCAGGTCCAGCAGACACCGATGGGGCGGGTGCAGCAGCGGACGACCTGCCGCCGGTGTGACGGCGAGGGGACGCTGTACGACGAAACGTGTTCGACCTGCCGGGGCAACGGCGTTGTCCAGAACGATGCGAGCCTCGAAGTCGAGATTCCGTCCGGCATCGCCGACGGGCAGACACTCCGGATGGAGCGCGAGGGCGCGCCCGGGGAAAACGGCGGCCCGAACGGCGACCTGCTCATCGAGGTACAGGTCCGCGACCACCCGGACTTCGAGCGCGACGGCGACAGCTTGCAACACCAGCAGGCCATCTCGTTCCCGCAAGCAGTGTTCGGTGACACCATCACCGTCCCGACGCTGGACGGCGAGGTGGAAGTCGACGTGCCAAGCGGCACCCAGAGCGGCGAAGTGTTCCGACTGGAGGGCAAGGGGATGCCGCGGCTCCGCCGCCGCGGCCACGGCGACCTCTACGTGCAGGTACAGGTCGTCACACCCGACAGCCTCAACGCCGAACAGAAGGAGGCCCTCGAACAGTTCGCGGAGGCCGGCGGCGAAGAGGTCGATGTCGATGAAGGCTTCTTCGAGAAACTGAAGAACTCGCTGTAGTCAGTCCCCGCTTGCCGGCGTCCCGCTTGTGCCTGATTGTCCCTCGTATTTCGCCAGCGCCGACGAGAGCGCGGCATCGGCGTCGACATCGAGTTGTTCACATAGCGCGAGTAGTGCAAATAGAGCGTCGCCGAGTTCGTCTTCCCGTATCGATAGTGCCGTCAAATCGGTGCCGTAGCCGGTCGTTTCGTTGACCTGTGCCGCGATGTCGCCGAGTTCAGCCACCACGTCAAGCAACCGGTACGCGGGCGGCGTGTCGATGTCGCTGTGCCTGAGCACGTCGGCAACCTGTTGCTGTCGTTTCATTTCTAGAGCGTGGGGATAGCCACCCACATCGGCTTTGTGGCCGCGCTGTTTTTCATCGGTGGGGCCGAACGACGACATATGCAGGTACTCGGTGACCTTGTCGCGCAGGCCCGCGACCGCGACGGCGTCCTCTTTCGTTCGCCGGAGCGGGCGGCGCCGTACAGTTACTCCGATTTCGCCACGAACGCCTGGAAAGGCGGGAATCTGCTGCGACATTACGGGGTCCGGCACGGGACGCGGGTCGCCGTCGTCGTCGGTCCGAAAGAGCCGACCGACGAGGACCGACCGGGCTACCTTCGGGACGCCCCGGACGCACTGCTTGCCTTTCTCGCAGCGGCGCTCGACGGCGCGGTCGTTGATATGGACCCGCCGAATGCAGTCGACGCGACGGCGCTCGTCGCGCCAGCGGCGTGGCTCGACCGCTACACGCAGGGACCGGGGACCAAGGGGCTGGCCTACGGTGGCCCGGTCGATGACCCCACCATTGCCCAGTTCGAGCGAGAACTGTGGAGCGAGAACCCACTTCAGCCGCCGGGCGAGGTCGCGCCCGACGACGCTGTTCTGGCGGCCGACAGAACATACACGCACGGCGAACTCATGGCCGAAAGCGGCCGTGTCGTTGCCGACTACGATATCGACGCGGAGACGACCGTCGCGCTTCGGGCACCGATGACGACTGCGGGCGCGGTTGTCGTCGGACTGCTTGCACCGATGCGGACCGGTGCGACGGTTGTGTTCGGCGGCAACGAGACTGCGGATATCGCTGTTGCCGATGGAGACGCGCCCGAGGAAACCGTTGTTCGGCCGGACGACGCGACGCCGTCGTAGCGACCGGGCAGACGTTCGTCAGCAGTGTACTTCACGGGTACGCAGTACTCATCGTGTTGGTGCGGGTGAAGAACCGAACCGCTGGCCAGTCAGTTGATCGACGCTGTTGCTTTCTTAAAGAATTTATTTGTCCGGCTACAATCGGATGTATGGATTTTGACTTTGTGCCCGCAGTGGCCCCGCTCGTCGTAATCGTCGCTATCGCAACGGTCGGGCTCACGTCTGTGATGACTCTCTCGACGGTCTTGATGATGGTTCTGCCCTCGATGATTGTGTTCTCGGTCGTCGCGTTCTTCCTCGGAATGAAGCACGGCGAATTCCGCGCCAGTCCGTAGCGGTCTTTTTCGGTTCACACAGCCCGCAGGGCAAGTCACCGCAACCCCGAGTTGCGCCGATTCAAAGTGACTGATGTGACCGGTACGCGCCGTCGATGTGACAACCAGAAGGCAGATACGCACAGAAGGAAGTCCCTTGTAGTGTGAATATCCGTCCGCTTCTTACGGTCATTCTCATCATTGTTGCCGGCATCGTCGTTTCAGCGTTCTTGTTTCCCGCTCTCTCACACCTCAGTGGCCCGCCCGACGTAACGACATCTGACACGCTAACGATTGATCCATCCGTTCCAGCCCCGTATCAGGGAACGAAAGCGGAACCCACGACCGTCATCCGAGTTGATGGAGCTGGAGATAGGTTGCCAATTCAGATCTGGAATGATAGCCCGGCGAGCCGAACTGTCTCTGTCGAATTACTGCATAATGAGAGTTCCTCCTCAGTCGTAACCCAGACAGAAACACTTCCACCGAACGGGACACTTTGGTTAGAAATTCGGTCTCCGGGCTACCTTCTCAAGATAACCGACGAATCAACACAGACGACTGGTACGTACCCAGTAACGACTGATCATTTCGACTGTAATTCCCGGTTTGCAGAAGTCCGTATTGACGACACCGGAAACATCGATTCTCAGACAGTTTCTACAACTATGGGCTGCTGATGCTGGTCACTGTACTACCCAGTACGTCCTCTGTCTCCATCACGCGCGGTTCGGACAAGTTCCGGCCATACACCACTATTTCAGAAACATCTTGCCGGCTTCCATCCCATCAAGAACAGGAGCCAGGGTCGTCTACACGGTGGCTTTGCAGTCACTCGGTTGGGCGGACGAAGTCCGCAAGCGTCACCAGCAGGCCGAGCACCCACCCCAGCGGGATGGAGATACCGAGCCAGATGATGACGTAGGCGATGCCTTCCCGATCGAAGTTCTCGATGAAGAACTCCGCGACACCGACAGTGGCCAGCACTTCGTAGAGGAACCACCGGGACAGCGAGTCGCTCGCGGGGATGACGACCGAGGCGACAGTCGTTGAGTACAGCGCCGCGACGACCGGCGGGAGGAAGATGGCCGTCATAGCAAACGGATATGCCAGCGCGACCGTCGTCCCGCGACCGCCGACCCGCCGGAACGTGACAGCGAGCGCGGCCGACAGCGTCGCAACCCCGCCGGCGACAGCGACAGCGGTGAACCCGCCCGACACGAGGTCGATACTCCCAGGCTCGAACCGGGCAAGGGCCGCTAAGCCACCCCAGGCGAGGACAGAAAGTAGAACGACACCGACAACGCCCAGGCGGGTCGCCGTGCCGTCAATGCGGCGGGTCTGGTAGCGCAGGACGACGCCACACAGTACCAGCGGATACACCAGCGCGATGACTGGGACACCGAGCGCAGACCAGAGACGGTAGAGGGCCATCCCGAACGCGGAGTCCGGTGTCCACGTCCCGAGAACGGTGTCGTTAGCGTTTCGCTGGCGTGGATACACGAGCTCCATCCACGTTTCGTGTAACCGATTGAGGTCGATACGGATCCCGCCGACGACCCCCTGGCTTCCGGTAGACATACCGGTGGTTTCGGTCTACCGGCGTTAAATGTTTCACGGCACCCGCGGCTGTTGTGATGCCACTGTGAAAAGTACGGCCCCGATTCGAAACCGACATATTCAGGACGGGGAGTCCCAAACGGTCAGGTATGACAGACGGTAGAGCGGACGTGTCCCGTCGCGGCTTCCTGCGGACAGCGGCAGGGGCCACGGCTGCGTCGGCCGCAGCAGGCACCGCGACCGCACAGGAAGGCACCGAAGGTGGCGGCGGCGGGCCGCCGGATTTTGGTGGGTTCCTCGACCAGGTTGGCAACTACGATGGCTCAGTCGCCGATGCAACCGGACAGGACACGGCGACGGTAGAAGTCGGCGTGCAGGCAAACGGCGGGGCGTTCGGCTTCGGCCCACCCGCGATCCACGTTGACAACGGTGCAACGGTCCAGTTCGAGTGGACGGGCAACGGCGGCGGCCACAACGTCGTCTCGGACGGTGAGGGTCCGCTTGACTCCGGGAGCGCCGTCTCTAGCGCCGGCGTCAACTACGAGCACACCTTCGAGGAGGACGGCATCTACCCCTACGTCTGCGTGCCACACGAAGGGCTCGGCATGAAGGGAGCCATCGTCGTCGGGACGGACTACCCGACGAAGTCTTCCGGCGGCGGCGGCGGTGGTAGTGGGAGTTCCGGCCCTCCCGAAGTGCCAAACAGCGCGAAGACGCTCGGGGTTGCAACCTCGTTCGTGATGGTCGCGACGCTCGGACTCGCGTACTTTTTCATCCGGTACGGCGGCGACTACGAGACGCCCGAGTAGCGGTCCCTCGCCGCGTTATACCGAATCCGGACCGGCATGAATCTCCAGATCGACATCCCGCTCCTGCCCTTCAAGATCCTCGACGACACGTTCGACGATTTTGGTCGCCTCCTTGCGGATGAGTGGCTTGACTTTCTCGATTACCCAGTCCATCGAAACGAGTCGGGGAAGGTCGATAGCGCTGTCTGAGGCCGACCCCGGGTCGAACGCAACGTGAAATCGCACCCGTGAGGCCGTCTGCTCGTCCGCCAGAACGTCGTCCGGATCAGGCTCGACCGCCCAGTACCCTTCGGCATCGATGTCTTTGACGATCCGCCAGTCGATACGCGTCGGCGGCGAAACGTCAGTCACCTCCGACCGAGCGGTGTAGGAGAGCTTCCACCACGAGAATACGAGGTCGTAGTTCGTCCCCGGCGAGCCGTCGCCGTCCTGTACCACGCGGTCGAGATATTCGGAATATCGTGCGTAGCCCGGAAAATCCAGCAGAAACTCGTACACCTCTTCGGGTGGGGCATACACGACTGTGCTGACCTCGACTTCGTCCACGTCTGTGACACCGGATGTACCGAAGGTAAACTTTCGGGCATAGACTCCGTCCGCGGCCGCGTTTTTTGCCGAAACATTTCCACAGAGCATAATAGCGAACAGAAAATATTATCACTCTGTATTGGATACAATGGAAGTACCATGAGCGCATCCGATATCCAATCCGCTGATGCTGACAGCGAGGACGAGGACAGTGGATGGGACGCCGTCCGCGATCTCCCGCCGAGCGCAAAACTCGTCGCGAAAGTCTTGGAGTACAACGAGACCCTGACCCAGAGCCAGCTCGCCGAGGAGACCCTGTTGCCGCCGCGGACAGTCCGGTACGCTCTTTCTCGCCTCGAAGATGTCGGCGTCATCGACTCCCGGTTTTCGTTTTCCGACGCGCGTAAGCGGATCTACACGCTCCGGGTCGAGTAACCACCCGACGCGCTTCAGGTTAAGGAACCACGTCCGCCATTCCACGCCAAGGGCCGCTTCACCTTCTTTGTCGCCCGTTCACAGTGTGAGGACAACGTTGATTAGTCACCCTCACGAGACATTTGATATGAAAGTCGTCCTGATTGGTGTCGGGCAGGCTGGCGGGAAAGTAACCCAGTCGCTTGCCCAGTTCGATTACGACATGGGGTTCGACGCTGTCCGGGGGGCCCTCGCCGTTAATACGGCGCGAGCCGACCTCCAGAATCTCGATATCGACACGGCCCTCATCGGACAGGACCGCGTGAAAGGTCACGGCGTTGGCGGTGACAACGAGCTCGGGGCGCAGGTTATGCAGGAGAACGCCACCGAAGTGCTCGACGAACTCGACGGTCGAATTACGACCGAAGCCGAGGCCATCGTCGTCGTTGCTGGACTCGGCGGTGGCACCGGCTCCGGTGGCGCACCGATGCTCGCCCGCGAACTCAAGCGCATCTACGAGAAGCCGGTGTACGTCCTCGGCATTCTTCCCGGCCGGGACGAGGGCGGCCTCTACCAGGCCAACGCCGGTCGCTCGCTCAAGACCGCTGCCCGCGAGGCAGACTCCCTCCTCCTCGTCGACAATGACGCCTGGCGGGGCAGCGGCGACAGCGTCGCCGCCGGCTTTGAACGCGTCAATGACGCCATCTCACGGCGCGTCGGCCTGCTGTTCGCCTCCGGCGAAGCAGTTGAGGGGGTCGGCGAGAGCGTCGTCGACTCCTCGGAGATCATCAACACACTCAGGGGCGGCGGCATCGCCTCTATCGGCTACGCCAGCGCCGAGGCCAGCGAGGATGCCGGCGAGAACGTCAACACTATCACCAGCGTTACCCGGAAAGCCCTCCTTACGAGCATGAGTCTACCCAACGCGGTCAAGGCTGACTCCGCCCTCCTCGTCGTCGCGGGTGACCCCGAACGCCTCTCGCGGAAAGGCGTCGAGCGAGCGCGCCGCTGGGTGGAAGACCAGACCGGGAGTATGGAGGTCCGGGGCGGGGACTTCCCGCTCGGCTCCGATAAAATCGCGTCGCTCATCGTCCTTTCGGGCGTCGAACGGTCCGAGCGGGTCAACGAGTTCATGGAGCGCGCCACAGAAGCGGCGAACTCACAGGGTGGAACGACCGACCCGGACGAGTTCACGAACGACCAGCTGGACGGACTGTTCTAACGGTTTAAATAGCAGAATTTCTCGGTCGCAACAGGAGCCTCAGGCGAGGCTACTGCCGTCGAACTTTGCGCGGTCGAAGTCGTGGTCGAGCAGGTCGAGAATGGTCGGCGCGATGTCGTAGAGGTCGGCGTCGTCGATGCGAACATCCGGGTCGTCGACCATGAGCGTCGCGTTGTCGAAGCTGTGCATACCGTTTCGCGGCCCGACGCCGAACACGTCCTCGGAGCCCTTGAATCCGGCCTTCAGGTCGAAGCCGTGGTTCGGGACGACAGTGAGGTCCGGTGCGATGTCGTCGTGGTCGCCGCGGTAGGCGTCTTCTTTGGTGACGACACGGTCTGCGACGGGCTTGCCGTCCGGGCCCTCGAGCGCTTCGAGTTTTTCTTTGAGGTCCGCGCGGACAGACTCGTACTCGTCTTCGGGGACGCCGCCGTTCGGTTCGCGGCCCTCAAGATTGATGTAGAAGCGGCCGGGGATAAGCGAGTAGGCCTTGGTGTCCTCGCTGATGTCGCCGAGTTCGGAGTGGTCATCAGTCGCGTAGTCGAGCCACCCTTCGTCCTGAAGCCACTCGTTGAAGTGGACCTCGTAGTCGAGCGAGGTGAAGCCGTGGTCCGAGGCGACAACCATCGTCACGTCGTCGGGGAGCCGGTCGCGCAGGTCGCCGAGATACGCGTCGACTTGCTTGTAGAACTCAAAGAAGGCGTCCTGGTTCTCGCCGTCGCGCTCATAGTCCTTGAAGAGGAAGTGGTTGACCCGGTCCGTGGTCATGAACACGCCGAAAAACAGGTCCCAGTCGTCCTGTTCGACGTAGTGTTTGAACGTCTCGTAGCGCTTTTCGAGCGTCTTGTGAGCGTCTTCGACGAAGTCGCTTTTGTCGTCGTCGTGGCCGAGTTTGGCGTTGACATCGATACGGTAGTCGCTGTCCTGAAGGTTGTCACGGAGTTCGTCCGGGTAAGCGGCCTTGTCCACGCCCGGTGAGAGGAAGCCCGAGACCATCCGCTGGACGTTCCGCTGGGGTGGGAACGTGACCGGCACGTTCAGGACCGTGGCATTGCGGCCATCGTCTGTGATGCGGTCCCAGAGGCGCGTCGCCTGCACGTCGCGTCCCATTGGGACGTAGGTGTCGTACGAACCGACTTCGCGGTCCTGGAACCCGTAGACACCCGTTTGGCCGGGGTTAACACCGGTCGTCAGCGCTGGCCAGCAGGCGCTAGACTCGGGAGGGACGATGCTGTCAATGGGGCCGGCGCTTCCGTCCGACGCCATCTCGGTGAGGTTCGGGAACACGTCGGGGTGTTCGTCGATAAGACTGAACGGTACGCCGTCAATGCCGAAGAAGGCAACACGCGGTGCGTCGTCGCCCTTCAATCGGTCGAATAATCCCATACTGTCTGTTAGTCAGGTCAGGAACAAGAAACTTCTTTTCGGCGCCGCGTCACCGAAAGCGGCAAAATAATCGACACAGCCCAACGGTCAGGACGACTGGTCCGCGTTCTCCGGAACCACCGTCAGATGTGCGATTCCGGGTGTCGACCGTCGCTCGACTCGCGGAACAACAGTCGTGTGGTCCAGCGCTGCGTCGGTGTCATCAGTAGCCATACACGTACCGATAGCGGTTACACGGACAAAAAATTACCCATGCTCATACATAATCGGAGGTACCTGCCGGTATTACTTCTGGAAATACACCGCCAACGGAACAAAAACCGCAAAAGATGGTCCCGGACGCGTCAGTTGAACTCTTCGTCGTAGAGTTCCTGCGCGTGGACGATAGCGTCCTTTGCGGCTTCTTTGTCTTCCCAGCCTAGCGTCTCGACTTCTTTGCCCTCTTCGAGGTTCTTGTACGTGGAGAAGAACTCGTCAATCTCGTCGAGGGTCTGCTGTGGGATGTCGTCGAGGTCCTCGATGTGGTCATAGCGCGGGTCCTCAGTCGGGACTGCGATGACCTTGTCGTCCTGCTCGCCATCGTCGTCCATCTTCATCAGGGCGACAGGGCGGGCCTCAATGACACAGCCGGGGAACGTCTGGTCTTCGACGAGGACGAGCACGTCGAACGGGTCCTCGTCGTCGTAGTACGACTGCGGGATGAAACCATAGTCGGACGGGTAGTGAACGTTCGAGTGAAGGACACGGTCGAGGACGACACCGGGAATGTCCTTCTCGTACTCGTACTTGTTACGCTCGCCTTTCAGGCACTCAACAACGGCGTAGATTTCTTCGGGGGGGTTCGGTCCGGTTTCGAGGTCTTCCCAGAGGTTCGTCATCACCGGCGACTGCGCGACGCCGTCAAAAAGTCCTTTCGTAATAGCCGCAGCTATTCGGTATTATGCCCTATATAACCCAATAATATCTAACTATAGATATATTCTTAGATTACACTTACCACCTGTAAACGACAATCTGAAAGCAAATTAATCGGAAACTCAATTCAACTGAGGGCGCATAATATAATTTTTCCGATACTACTGTAGCTGCTAGTTGTATGGTGGTTAATGCCCCACAGCAGGCGTTGTGCGCCAGAGTTAACAAGTGTTAAATAGCTTGCTGACATTTACTCAACTATGTCAGAGGCACAAACAGTTACTGACAGTCCGGGCATCGCAAAAGATCTTACCGCTTTTCAGCAGAATATCCTAGTAATACTCGCTGAAGAGCCGCGGTATGGTCTCGCTATCAAGCGCGAACTAGAAGAATACTACAACGACGAAGTCAACCACGGTCGCCTGTACCCGAACCTCGACGACCTCGTCGAGATGGGTCTCGTCGAGAAGAGCGAACTCGACAAGCGAACGAACCAGTACTCCCTGACAGAGTCGGGCAAGGATGCAGTCCTTGACCAGCTCGGATGGGTGTTCGGAAAGTTCATCTCCGATGACGGCCGAGCCGACGAACTCCGTGATCTGATCGCGGCGCAGCAGTAGATTCGCACCTGGGCACCTGCGAACTACTGTTAACCACTTCTTAACAGCAGACAAATACTGCTCACCGGCAGGTGTACCAGACGATTATGCGTCAGGAGCGCGACCACCGGCTTCTTCGACAGTGAGACGGATCGACTGGTCGAGAACCGACCGCTGTTCCGCAGTTGGCCACGCATTTCGTCGGACATAGTCGTCTCGAAACTCCTGAATTTCGTCCGGCGTCGCCTCCGAGATCGGTTTCGCGTAGTGATTACCCATGAAATCAGCGAGCAACTCCGCGTTGGCGCCGTGTGTCTCACCGTGTGCTTCGGTAACGGCTTCAACGACAGCGCGGTTTGCAGCGTCGATCTCTGCCCACTCGTCCGGGTCGCCGGGGCCTGAAAGCCGTATCTCGACGCCTCGGTCGATGTCGTCGACCCGCTCCGGACGGATGACGTCATCATCGACCCATTCGACGGGATGGCAGACGAGTACGTCACCCGTCTCGTCGTTTCTGATACGGGCAGTGTAGTCGTACTCCGCGAGGATTTCGTCGCGTTCAGTCCTGTAGGCGTCGGCCTCGGCATCATCAACTACTTCGCGAGCGAGCCTGGTCAGCCGTTCGGCCTGTTCGGTCACATCTGTCGGCAGGTCAGTCATCGTCGAGTGCGTCGTTAGCTAGTTCGTCTGCACGGTCGTTTATTTCCCGCGGAACGTGCTCGATCTGCCAGTCGTCAAAGTCTGTCAGTAGCTCGCGGACACGGACACGGTGCTCGCGCAGTTCGGGGTCGTTCGTATCCCACTCGCCACGGACCTGTTTGACGATAAGCTCTGAGTCACCCCGGATATGGACATCGTCAAATCCGTAATCGCGTGCGACTTCAACCGCGCGGATGAGCGCCTTGTACTCCGCCTGGTTGTTTGTCGCCGTTCCTATCGTTTCTCCACCCTCCGTGACAATCCCGCTGTCGTTGACCAGCACGTAGCCGACCGAGGCTGGTCCCGGGTTACCCCGCGATGCGCCATCAAAATATGCATGGACGCGCCCGCCGTCAGTGCCGCGCAGCAGGGCCTCAAGTCGTGCGGTCCCCTCACCCTGCACGACGACTTTCCCGTCGTAGGCGACCGCTGTCGCGCCGCCGTATTCGACGCGCCAGCGCTCGTGGTCAGTGTTCCCCTGTTGGATGTCGAGTCCCGCGTCCGCCAGTCGCTCGCGGGCCGTCGTCTCGTCGCATTCGATAACCGGCATCGTCCGAGGGTGGCTGACCCGTCGGTATAGACGTTGTGGTCGGCCCGTCAGTTCCCGGCGTTTCTGCTGATTCGCTCAGCACCAGTCTGTCGACTCTCCTCACTGCCGAGCACCCGACCCAGAACACCAACCAGCCCGCCGACAGTGACGACGGCACCAGCGGCGAACATTACTGACAGAATGGGGTCGACAGGCTCAATGAGGACGGGTGAGAGAAACAGGACAATACCGGACAGGACAGCTATCGCCGCTGCGAGAGGGCTTGCCTGTTTCCCCGATGAGACCCGATAGGTGGAATGTGCGAGCGTGAGGGCCGCAAGTTCTCCGACGAGAAGGTTGACCAGCGCCTGCTCATACGCGACTGGAATGACCGCCGAGACGAATACGACAGCCATGCTGACCAGCGTCGCGCCGAGCAGGAACCACTTCGTTGTATTTGTCATGATTTATATCACCTGTTGTTACTCAATCCGGCCCTGTAAGAGTTGCTCTCTCACGGACCGCCGGAAAGGTTCTTATCGGGGAGGGCCGAAGGCGTGACAGATGCAACTCGACGAGTTCATCGAGGGGTTCGAGGAGGACGAAGCCGCACAGCGGCGCCGCCTTGCGGCGGAGAAATCCTACGCCATCACGGACCACCTTGAAGACGTCGAGCAGCAGTTCGAGGCAGCAGTGCAGGGCGATTCCCTGTTCGGATCGACGGCCCCCGAGATATTCGTCGGTCGGTCGGGGTACCCCAACGTCTCAACGGGCCTGCTCTCTCCAGTCGATACCGACGCCGCCGCTGCCGGGTTCGCAACCAGCGGCGACTGGTATCAGGAGGGGCTTGGCATCGAGGACGTACTCCAGCGCCGGACCGGCATGGTGAACTCCACCCAGACCACGTCAGTCGATTCGGTCAGCGCCGGTGGTGGGCGCGGTACCAGCGGGGTCCACGACGTCTGGAACGGTTTCGTCGGCGTCCAGCGGGAAGTCGCCATCGCGGATCATCCCGTCGACGTGGAGGTCGGTCTCGACGGCACTCCCGAGATGGATGTGAACTTCGACGATGTTGGGACGCCAACGGGGCCACGGGCACACGCGACGGGTGCGGACCTGGCGGAGAACCCCCACGTCCCCCGGCCCGTCGAAAAGACGCTGTCGGACGACGACTGGCGCGCGGAGGGTGCAATGGCGTACCTGTACCGCCGCGGGTTCGACGTGTACGATATCAACACCATCCTCTCGGCAGGCGCGCTCGGGCAGGCCAGCGAGCGGTCGCTGGTGCCGACACGGTGGTCGATTACCGCCGTCGACGACACGGTCGGGCAGTACGTCCGCGGCACGCTACGCAACGCCGACACCATCGACAAGCCGGAGTTGTGGTACAACGAGTACATGGGAAACCGCTACTGGGTGGTGCTTGCGCCCGGCCGCTGGGAGTTCGAACTCGTCGAGATGAAAGCCCCCCAGAGCGTCTGGAACCCCCGTCCCGAGACAGGCTACTACATGTCTAGCGCTCACGAGGGCTACGAGGGACGGACCGCCTATGTCGAGGAGACTGCGGGAGCGTACTACGCGGCACGCCTCGGTGTCCTCGAACACCTGCAGGAGCGCGACAAACAGGCGAAGTGTCTGGTACTGCGGGAAATCACCGACGACTACTGGGCACCAGTCGGCGTCTGGCAGGTGCGTGAGGGCGTCCGGAATGCGTTTGACGGCGAACCCGGGACCGCACAGTCCTTCCGGGAGACACTGACAGCTATTGCCGACCAACTCCCCGTCAGTCTCGGACAGTTACGGCGCAAGTCCGAACTCGTCGCCGGGTTGCAGTCGCAGTTGAGCGACTTCTGACGATATTTTGCGTTACAGGTGACCAGCCATGTCGGGTGACTGCTATCAGCGTTGCCCGCTGTCACTGTCACTGACATCGTCCCAGGCCGAAGTGCCGAATCCGTCATCGTCGGTATCGCTACTCCAGCTCGAGTCATCGGCGTAGCTGTCTCCCGTCGGCTCATCCACGCCTGTCGTGGCTGGTCCGGACCTGTGTGTCCCGCCAGTCCCAGTCGTGGGTGCAAGCGGCGGTTCACCGTACTCCTCCTCGTATGCGTCCGCGAAGCCACGCCCCCAGACGTACATGATCGCGGACTGACCGACGAACGCGAGGAACGGAACTGCAAGGTAGCCAATGATGGTGAATCCCAGAACGGTCGCTCCAACGGAGATGAGGATGTTGACCCCAAACGCCATCACCACAGCCATCAGCATCGTTCGGCTCGTGCCGACAGACCAGAGAACATCACGGTCAAAGCCCGCAGCGATACTGTCCGCCCGGACGAAGTTCCCCGTCGCAACGGGCAGTATCACTGCCATTGCGAGAACGCCGATAAGGTAGAGCAAGGCGGCGACGAGAAAGCCCACGAGCAGCAATCCTTCAGAGCCGCCGAGTCCACCGCCGATCACCAGCAGGCCCGGGACAGCAAGCGCGAGCGTGAGCAACAAACCGTACCCCATAACGACAACGGTATGTCGAATTCCGTCAACGGTTATGTCGGTCAGATCCAGTTCGTCCCAGGCCGGCGGCGTGTCAGTCTCGCCCCTGAGGACCCGGCGCATCACTTTGAGCATGTATCCCTGAAACGTGAACAGCGGAACGATCAAAAAGCCGAAAAACAGTACAACCCCACCGAGGGCAACGCGTTTGACCCAGTCGTCGCCCTGTGTCTGGTAGCGAAGTGCGTCCTCTATCATGTTCAGTCAGTCTTGAGATAGGTTCAAATAAGTTGTGTAATGATTGAAAGCTGCGACCCAGACATCGCAGCTCTTGGACCAATTCAGCACGGACAACGGCGTGGCTCAGGGTCGGTCGGTCCCGTGTGGCGAGACCTCAACAAACGCCGGGGTATCGACACCTCCAGCGCAAACTGGGCATCCAACAACCAACAGGCGCTCGCGGACGCCACCGTCGACCGTTGCACACGCATCACACTTCGGGCACGTGAAGCGGTACTCCGGCATATACTCAGGCACGGACTTGGATAGCCGAAGGAACTGTCCCCTCAGTGTGAAGGGTCTATACGCACGTGAGAGCGTCCCGCTCGCCAGCCGCGACTGCCGTACGGTAGACGGTCTCAGTTATATAGCCCACAATAGTGGTCTTAGGAAGGATTATTCCACTCGCTCGGTACGGTTACACGATGACTGATGCACCGCTGAAGTTCGGATTCGTCTGCGTCCAGAACGCGGGCCGAAGCCAGATGTCCGCAGCGTTTGCCGAGCGGGAGCGCACCCGTCGCGGACTCGAAGATGCGGTCGAAATCCTGACCGGAGGCACAGACCCCGCGGACGAAGTGCACCCGGAGGTCGTCGAAGCGATGGGTGAACTCGATATGGACCTCTCTGACCGGGTTCCGCAGGCAGTTTCGAACGACGAACTCAACGAGTGTACCGTCGTTGCGACAATGGGATGTTCGACGCTTGAACTCGACGCCGATGTCGCAGTGCGCGACTGGGCGCTAGAGGACCCGCACGGGCAGCCAATCGAACAGGTCCGGGAAATCCGAGATGCGATCGAAAAGCGTGTCGCCGACCTGTTCGACGAATTCACCGACAGCAGTATCAGTTGAAACGAGTGACACATTGAGCGCACTGCTCTCGTGCGATCAGGTGTACATTGAATTTCAGTGGCTACTATAACCGATACCTGCTGCAGACGCTGAAGTTAGAGCGGTCCGATGCGCCGGCCGAGTCGCCTTAGTCCTTGACTGCTGACTATCACTCGACGTACGTGAGATACTCGACCTGTTCGTACGCCAGAAGCCACGTCCCGTAGCTATCTGTGACCTCGATCCCTTCGTGTTCCCGAATGCGGTCAGTGACTGACCGGAAGGCCTCGTCATCCTGAAAGTAGCCGCCGTCAATCGCTTCTTCAACGACTTCTCGTTCGGCTTCGGAAAGGCCCGTAAGGGTGAACAGGTACTGGTCTCGGATCTGGTCAGCAAACGAGTCGACACCCGACGCAACTTCCGTCGCTTCGTACCGGTATTTCGTCTCTGTTGTCGTTCGTGTGCTGACCGTCACCCGGTAGCGGTCGCCGTCGTGGACGATAATATCGTACTGGCGCTCCGGAACGAACGCCGACCCGTCACCCACTTCCGCGGCGGTTCCGTATCCGATACCCACATCGTATCCGTCCCCGCTGGGCGGGTTGTCGTCTGAAATAATTGGGTCAAGGCGCTGGCGGTCCACCGCCGGTAGCTCCTCATAGGCGATTTCACCGATTTCAGCCGTCGAATCAGCCGGGTCGAAATCGATTCGCACCTCGTACACTGTCACTTCGTTGCTCTCAAGTGGCGTCTCCGAAACTTCGTAGAAGGTCTCATCGATCCGGACGGTATCTATCTGGTCGAACAGTTCGTTTCGGCCCCGGCGCGTCGCGGAGCCGTTTTCGATGGCCGCTGAGACAACCGTGTATTCCGCCGATTCGGAGTCAGGCGATATCGAAACTTCGTCGGCGATGTCGGCCGCTGTCGCGTCGTCCATGTCCAGCACGTCGGAGGGATGGCCACAACCAGCGACAGCAGCCGAGAGGAGGACTGTGCCGCCCGCGAGGAACTGGCGTCGTCGCATACAGCTACTGACAGACAACTGGAAGGAAAGCCTTCCGGGTGTGTTTTTGCCGGTCGGAATCGCGAAGGCAGGCTCACCCGTGATAACAGCCTGAGCCGTAGTAAACGCCAGACGGCGGCAGGGTCCGCAAGGTTCCCTTGCGAGTTGATAAATACTTCCTTCAACGGCACTTTTCAATTCCGCCGAAATCAGCGAACTACAGCGCTGTAGCTCCGGTTTCGGTAAAGCCAACAACGGGAAGAACTCGGTATGGGCCAACGCGGATTTGAACCGCGAACCTCCCGGTTATCAGCCGAGCGCTCAACCTGATTGAGCTATTGGCCCAACGCATTCTTTTGTACCCGAGGGGTATTGAAAAG
>NZ_JAAOHT010000023.1:0-47071 GCF_011440255.1 Haloarcula sp. JP-Z28
GGTCGTGGTCCTCATCGACGACGCAATCCCGGACGGTGACGGCTGCCTCGTCCTCGAAGAGGGCGACCAGTCGACGTGCTTCGTCCGAGAGTTCGACCCGCATCAGTCCTGAGTCGTACCCATCCGGAGGTTGACGTCACCAGTGCCGAGTTTGATCGGCTTCCCGACGATGACGTTCTCCGTGACGCCGTCGAGTTCGTCGACCTCGCCGTGGATGGCGGCGTCGAGCAGGTGATTAACCGTCACCTCGAACGCTGCACGGGCGAGCACGGAGTCTTTCGACCCCGAGATGCCGTGGCGGCCGATGGACTCGATAGTCCCCTCGTTGGTCATGATGTCGGCCACGAGCATCAGGTGCCGGACGTTCACGTCGTCAAGCCCCTGCTCTTCGAGCGTGTTCATCGTCTCGTTGATGAGCGTCTCGCGGGCCGCTTCGACGCCGAGTTCCCGGTAGATCTCGTGGATGTTGTTACATGTCGTCCGGGAGGCGTCGACGCCCTCGATGTCCAGCACTTCGCCGAAGTCCGAGCCCTCGGTGTAGAGGACGAACTCCTCGCCGTTGTCCGTCTCCTCCTTGCGGATAACGACGCGGGTGATCTCCTCGATCCCCTTGAAGACGATCTCCCGTAGCTCCTCGACCAGCTGCAAGAGGTCGCGGTAGCTGGGTTCCTCCGGGCCGAACTCGATGAGCGTGCCGGCCTGCCGGGTCGAGACGCCGAGATTCGATTCGATGGTCTCGGCGATCTCCTCGGCGATGGCGTCCGTGTCGTTGACCGTCGGCCACCGCTCCAGCAGCGTGTCCTCGTTGAGGTCGATCTCGACGAGCATGTCCGCGACGTTCGTCGAGATGTCACCCAGCGCGAGGATGCGCGTCGCCTCGATCTTCCAGACGACCTCGTGGGCGCGCTCGCGGTCCGTCGCGTACTCCTCATCAAGGTGGACCGTCATCATCGGGGTGTCCGGCGTCTTCCGGGCGTCCACCAGCTCGATGAGCCGTGGCAGGCCCTGTGTCACGTCGATCTCGGCGACCCCCGCATAGTGGAACGTGTTCATCGTCATCTGCGTTCCCGGTTCGCCGATGGACTGAGCCGAGACGGTCCCGACCGGGTCAAGTGGGTCGACGCGCGTGTCGAGGTAGCGGGTCTCGACGGCCTTGGCGATGCGGTCGGCGTCGTCGACGCCGACGCCACGTTCCTCGATGGTGCTGTACACTTCGTCTTTCAGCCGTCGCGGCAGCTCAGTGTCCTCGACGACGGCTTCGATGTCTGCTGATACGTCGTGTGCTGTCATTGTTAGTCGTCACCCTCGGCCATCCACCAGTCGTCCGCGTGCTCCGAGAGGTTGGTCCGCTCGGTGCGGGTCCCGAGGAAGCTCTCTTTTTGCTTCTCGCTCTCGAACTCCTCGTCGAGGACGCTGTCGGCGATCTGTTCGACATCCACGATGTCCCCGTCCTGATTCGAGGACACGTCGACCGGCGACGTGCCGTCCTCGCCGAACTCGAACTGGACGATGGTGTCCGAAGTGTCCCGGACGGTCCCGTCGTACTGCGTTTCGAGTTCAGACAGGGCGTTGATGAGCCGGCGCTGCAGGTACCCGGACTTCGACGTCCGGACGGCCGTATCGACCAGCCCCTCGCGGCCACCCATGGCGTGGAAGAAGAACTCCTTCGGGCCGAGCCCGGAGCGGTAGGAGGCCTCCACGAAGCCGTGGGCGTCGGCCGACAGGTCGTTCTCCTCGAAGTGTGAGAGGGTTCGGTTCTCGTAGCCACGGTTGATCCGCTCGCCACGGACTGCCTGCTGGCCGACACAGCCGGCCATCTGGGTCAGGTTCAGCATCGACCCACGCGCACCGGATTCGGCCATGATGACGGCCGGGTTGTCTTCGCCAAAGTGGTCCTCGGCGATGTCACCGGCGGAGTCACGCGCCTTGCCCAGCGTCTGCATGATCTTCATTTCGAGCGTCTCATCGACGGTCCGGCCGGGCAGCGATTCGAGTTCGCCGCGGTCGTAGGTCTCGATGAGTTCCTCGACGCGGTCGTACGCGCTGTCGATGGCGTCGTTGATCTGCTCTTCCGCTTCTCGTGGGATAGACTCGTCGTCGATGCTGATGGAGAACCCGAAGTGCATGATCGACCGCATCGCCAGCGCCGAGACCTCGTTGACGAGAATCCGGGCACGGGTCCGCGAGTAGTCCTTGGCGATGGTGTCGACGATTTCGCCGCCGAAGGCCCCGACGGCGTCCTCGTCGATGGTGCCGCCAGTCATCTGGCCGTCCTCGACGACGACAGTGTCGCCAGCAGAGGACGTGAACTCCAGATTCAGGTCGTCCGGCAGCAGCTCCGAGAACAGCGAGCGGCCGGTCCAGTACTCCTCGCCGCCCTCGTCGACGCCGTCGGCCTCGGGCAGCTCGTCGATGCGGGTCGCCCGGAGCAGGTCAAGCGCCTGCGTCTCGTTGAACTTCGGATTGGTGTGGGTCAGCAGGTAGGTCCCGCTGATGTGGTCCTGAATCGCGCCGATGATGTTCTCGCCGAAGCGCGGGGAGAGCATCTGTTCCTGCACGCGCATGAGGACGCGGGCTTCGGCCCGGGCCTCCTCGTTTTGCAGGGCGTGCATGTTCATCTCGTCCCCGTCGAAGTCAGCGTTGTACGGCGGACAGACCGTCGTGTTCAGCCGGAACGTCTTGTACGGCATCACGACGACCTCGTGGGCCATGATGGACATCCGGTGCAGCGATGGCTGGCGGTTGAAGATGATGATGTCACCGTCGACCAGATGGCGGGACACTTCCCACTCCGGCTCGACCTTCTCCGCGAGTTCCTCGCAGTTCTTCTCGGTCACCTTCAGTCGGCGGCCGTCCGGCCGCTTGACGTAGTTCGCGCCGGGGTGGGCTTCAGGCCCGTTGGAGACGTACCGTCGCGCTTCCTCAAGGTTGCGCTCGGTGACGTTCATCGTCTGGGTCATCTCCTTGGCGACCCGGTCCGGCACACCGACCTCGTTCAGCGAGAGCGTCGGGTCCGGCGAGATGACGGTCCGAGCGGAGAAGTTCACGCGTTTCCCGGACAGCGACCCACGGAATCGGCCCTCCTTGCCTTTCAGGCGCTGGGAGAGGGTCTTCAGCGGCCGGCCGGAGCGGTGTCGCGCCGGCGGCGTGCCCGAAATCTCGTTGTCCATGAACGTGGTGACGTGGTACTGCAGCAGTTCCCAGAGGTCCTCGATAATCAGCTGTGGCGCACCCGCCTCGCGGTTCTCCATGAACCGCTGGTTGATGCGGATGATGTCCACAAGCTTGTGGGTGAGGTCGTCCTCGGAGCGCTGGCCGTTGTCCAGCGTAATCGAGGGGCGAGCGGTGACCGGCGGCACCGGCAGCACCGTCAGAATCATCCACTCCGGTCGGGAGCGGGCCGGCTTCATCCCCAGCACTTCGATGTCCTCGTCCGGGATGTCCTCGAACCAGTCCCGGATGTCGCTGGGCATCAGCTTGTTCATGTCCTCCTCGGTCAGGTCAACCGACAACGCCTTTTCCAGAGCGCGGCGGTCCTCCTGCCGGGGTCGGAACTCGCCGCTGAGAATCTCCTGCACACGGCTGCTGTCGATGCCGGTTTCTTCGGAGAGGTCGATCGGCGAGATCGGGTCCTCGGACTCCTCCATCGCGGCGGCGATCCGCTCGGGGTAGTCCGAGGCCAGCACGTCCTGCACCTCGTAGTAGGTGGTCGGCTTCTCGTGTTTGATGTCGTACTGCTTCTCGCCACAGAACGGACAGCGGTCCTTCTTGCGGGCCTGCCGGATGGCGGCCTTGGTCACGTCGTTGAGGTCGCGACCGAGGTCCTGGGTCCGTGTCAGTCGGTCAGCGAACTCGTCGCGCTCGTGCTCGTCGAGACAGAGCCGGGAGCACTCCCGGCAGGTCCCGCGCAGGAGTCGGCGGATGAGCTTCGCGAACCCGACGTGGATGACGGGCGCAGCGAGTTCGATGTGGCCGAAGTGGCCGTTACACGACCCGCTGTGTTTCCCGCAGGTCTTGCACTCCAGTCCGGGGTCGATGACACCGAGTCGCGGGTCCATCAGCCCCATGTCGATGGGGAAGCCGTCGTCGTCGTACGTGTCGGCCGTAATCACTTTGGTGGCCGACATCTCTCGGTACTCCTCTGGGTCCATCAGCCCGAAGCTGAGCTGCCCGATTTCCTGGGGTGTCTGTTGTGAGCTCATACTGCGTCCTCCAGTTCGATCCGCGGGGCGATTCCGAGCGCCTTCATCTCGTCGAGCAGGAGCTTGAACGCGTAGGACATCTCGACCTCGTGGATGTCGGTCTCCTCCTCGCAGTTCGGACAGTAGATGCGCCGTTGCTCGACGTTCTCGACGGCGGTCATCCCACACTGTCCACAGACGTTGATCCACTCGCGGTCGGACTCATCGAGCAGGCGCTCCTTGAGCGCCATCGCCGCACCGTGCCCGATGAGCACGTCCCGTTCCATCTCACCCACACGCAGGCCACCTTCGCGGGCGCGCCCCTCGGTCGGCTGGCGGGTGAGGACCTGCACCGGCCCGCGAGAACGGGCGTGCAGTTTGTTCGAGACCATGTGGTACAGCTTCTGGTAGAAAATATCGCCGACGAAGATCTCCGCGTCGATCTTCTCACCGGTCACACCGGAGTACATCGTCTCCTTGCCGCTAGAGTCGAAGCCGTGCTCTTCAAGCGAGCCACGGAGTTCATCCTCGTCCTCGCCGGTGAAGGCGGTACCGTCGACGCGGCGGCCTTCGAGCGCACCGACCTTTCCGCCAATCATCTCAAGGATGTGGCCGACGGTCATCCGCGACGGCAGTGCGTGCGGATTGATGATGAGGTCCGGGACGACACCCTCCTCGGTGAAGGGCATGTCCTCCTGCGGGGCGATGTGGCCGACGACACCCTTCTGGCCGTGCCGTGACGCGAACTTGTCCCCGAGTTCGGGGATGCGCTCGTCACGCACAGAGACCTTCGAAAGTTTCGAGCCGTCCTCGCCTTCCATTAGCGTGACCGTGTCCACGACGCCGGATTCGCCCGAGCGCATCGTCACGCTCGTCTCCCGACGTTTCTGCGGTGAGAGACCGCCCATGTCGTCCGGCTCTTCGAGGAACCGGGGCGGGCTGGTCTTGCCGAGCAGGACGGCGTTCTCGCCGACCTTCGTTTCGGGGTTGACGAGGCCATCGTCGTCGAGGTGCGTGTACGCTTCCTCGCCGCGTGCGCCACGAACCTCGTCGTCAGGAATCTCGAAGCGGTCCTCCTGACCGCCGGGGTAGCGCCGTTCCTCGCCCTCGTAGGTACGGAAGAAGTGTGAACGGGCGAGCGCGCGGTCGACCGACCCCTGGTTCATCACGAGTGCGTCCTCGATGTTGAACCCCTCGTAGCTCATGACGGCAACGACGAAGTTCTGTGCCGCGGGGCGGTCGTCGTAGCCGATCTGTTCGGTGGTCTGGGTCTTGACCATCGACAGCTGCGGGTAGTGCAGCAGGTGCTGGCGCGTGTCCGGGCGAATGCGGTAGTTCGCCGACGGCAGGCCAAGCGACTGCTTGATCATCCCCGACCCCATCGTAATCCGGGGCGAGGCGTTGTGTTCGGGGTACGGAATCATCCCGGCACCGATACCGAACATCAGCTGCGGGTCGACTTCCAGGTGCGTGTGCTTCTCCGTGAGTTCGTCCTCGTCGACCCCGACGAGGATGTCCTCTTCCTCCTCAGCGTCGATGAACTCGACGAGGCCGCGTTCGACGAGCTCTTCGAATTCGAGCTCGCCCTCTTTGACCTGCTCGACCTCCTCGTCGGTCATCAGCGGTTCGCCGTCCTCGACGACCAGTAGCGGGCGTCGGGCACGGCCGGCGTCGGCGTTGATGATGACTTCCCCGGTCCGGTTCTTGACCGAGACGTTGACCATCTGGGAGACGTCCCCCCGTCGTCGCGCCTGTCGTACCTGTTCTGCGAGCTGTTCCGGGTCGGGGTGTGTGCCGACCAGACTACCGTTTACGTATACTTTGGCTTCGCGTCCCTGACTCATATTAATCGTCCGCGGGCTGCTGTTCGATCGACTCGATACCGGGGATGCCCTGAACCCCCATCTCGGCAAGCTCCTGTTTGAGACCCTGTGGGTCCGATACGTCCTGTGACAGCTCCATCGCCTGGGCGAAATTCTTCACCAGCCCACAGTTGGGGCCTTCAGGCGTCTCGGAGGGACAGATGCGACCCCACTGGGTCGCGTGCAGGTCCCGTGCTTCGAAGTGTGGCTGGGAGCGACTGAGCGGCGAGCGCAGTCGCCGGAGGTGTGACAGCACCCCCATGAAGTCTGTCCGGTCAACCAGCTGGCTCACGCCAGAACGGCCGCCGACCCAGTTCCCCGTCGCGATCGGGTGTTCGAGTCGCTCAGTCAGCACGTCAGAACGAACGACCGTCGAGACGGACAGCTGGCGGTTTCGCATGTTGGCCCGCTCAAGCTGGTATTTCACGTCCCGGGCGAGCTTGTTCAGCGCCGTCCGGAACAGGTCGGTCATCAGGTCGCCGCTGACCTTCAGCCGCTTGTTGGCGTAGTGGTCCTTGTCGTCAGATTCGCGGCGGCCCAGTGCCAGTTCGAAACACGCCTCGGCCATCCGGCAGAGGTAAAACGCCTTGTTGATGCGGACTTCTTCTTCCTCGACGCCTTCCTCATGTAGATGCGGGAGGAGATAGCGGTCGATAACGTAGTTAGCTCGCTTGAGCTGGTAGTTCTTGCCCTGCCCGGAGGCGACACGCTTGCCCAGCGTCTCGATGGCTTCCTCGGTCGTCTGGACTTCGGCCTCCTCCAAGTTCTCCAGCATGAACTTCACGATTTCCGGGTCCTCGCTGACGCGGTGGACGATCTCCTCGTCCGACTCCAGCCCCAGCGCGCGGACCAGCGTGACGAAGTCGATACTGCCCGAAACGGACGGGAACGAGACTTCCAGCAGCCCGTCCCGGGTCCGTTCACACAGCACCAGCGCGCGGTAGCCACGGCGCTGGGAGAACGTCTTGGCGACCTGCACCTCGTCGCCGTACTTGGTGTCGTACTCGGCCAGAATCTTGTTCGGGGCAAGGTCCTCACTGGTCATCAGCACCCGCTCGGAGCCGTTGACACAGAAGTAGCCACCGGGGTCTGCAGGGTCCTCGCCGATGTCGATGAGTTCCTCGTCGGTGAAGCCCGCGATGTTACACTTGTTCGACCCGACCATGATGGGCATTCGTCCGATCTTGGTCTCTGTCCGGTCGACGACTTCCTCCGGTTCTTCCTCGCCACCGCGGACGATGGCCATCTCCATGAACACCGGCGCGGAGTAGGTGATGTTTCGGAGTCGGGCTTCCTGCGGGTACAGCAGTTCCTCGCTGCCGTCAGCCTCGCGGACCCGTGGAGTGACGACGCGGACGTCGCCGAGTTCGACCCATACCGGTTCCTGCCCTTCCTTGTCACCGATGTCGGTCTCGATGGTCTCTTTCTCGTCGACGACCTGCTGCATTCCCCGGTCGAGGAATGCGTTGAACGAGCGGAAGTGGTGTTCGGCGAGCCGTTCCTTGGCGAAATATTCACGCGATATAGCGCGGCGATCTTGTGTGTCCATTATTCTACCACCAGTCGATACACGACGGCTTCATCCGTCGTTCTGGAGTCGCGGACGATCCGGACCACGTCACCGACTTCGGCGTCATCGGGCAGCGCCTTGTCGGTACGCTTGATCTTCGGAAGGTCCGTCTTCTTGATTTCATACTCAGTGAGTACTGCTTCGAGGTCATCCTCGTCGACGACGCTGTGGTCTGGGACGAGGTCGTGTTGACTTACATCTACCATGTGTGTGCGTGTGCGTTTGGCCTGCTGCTGGAGAAGGTGGCTGTCACGAGATACTACAGGGCCGTACTGTCGGGGTGCATATAACACTTACCAAGTCGCTCTGCTGTGGCTATCGGACCCGCCCACCCTCGCGGACTGCGGGCGTGGTTGCTCCTACCAACCACATGCAGCAGACCGGACATAGAACTTTGGGTCCCGTCATGTGCACTCATCCCGGGGCGGGTCTCTTTGGAAAGTCTTAATACCGACACCAAGGTACGAAGAAATGCAACGAAGGCCCGGATGGTGTAGTGGCCCATCATACGACCCTGTCACGGTCGTGACGCGGGTTCAAATCCCGCTCCGGGCGTTCCTATTGCAACCAAACTGGGAGCGCCATGCAGTGTGTGCTCGCAGGCTGCCCGGATGGTGTAGTGGCCCATCATACGACCCTGTCACGGTCGTGACGCGGGTTCAAATCCCGCTCCGGGCGTTCCTATTGTGAACAATCCCGACGAGCACCGCTTAGCGTGTGCCCGTTATCGTGAGCGATGACACGCGCAACAGGGATTTGAATCCTGGAAGTCGCGCACAGCGAACGTAGTGAGCGAGCACGTCTTGCTCTGGTTCAAATCCCGCTCCGGGCGTTTCTCTGATTTTAACTCGACAAACGATGCGTTTCATCGCGTCGCTTTCGTTCTACATCTCAACCCAGTACACGCGTTAGTAGCTATTCAGTAGGCAGTAAACACCGCATACTTGCTGAGAAAACGGCACATACTGATATCACAAGAGCAGGGCAACAGCAGACGGCCGGGGAGTGCCCCCTTGGCCTGTCATAGTGTCCGTCCACCGGGGTCGGACGTGCTATCACTCCACGGCGGCTGGCATATGTTTTGTGTTGCTTGTAAGACGTGCCGATAAGCGACTGCGGGCGACAAACTGTTTACGAGGCCCCGCAAAAGAGGGGCCATGGAGGACGTGGATGGCGAGGAAATGCCCGGCGCGATTGTCGAGGCGTTCCTCGAACGCGAGGAGGGCGTTCGGGCGCTGCTTGAGGAACTGGAGAAGCTCACTATCGAGGGCCGCCACGAGGAGGTCCGCGACCGTGTTCGCAATCTGGCAGACAGCGACGAGTCGGTGTTTTACACCGTGGCGTTCAGTCTCACCAACTCGCGGCAGTTTTTCGGCGACGTGGAAGCACAGTTGGACGTGACCGCTGCGGACCGGCTCCGGGACCTCGCCGACACGTTTCCCGCACTGGCCGAGCCGTTCAATATCGTTCGGACGGAGCGAGCGGACGACCGGCTCAATCCGGTGACAGACACAAGCTACGCGGTGAGCTACCACCG
Source organism: Haloarcula sp. JP-Z28 (assembly GCF_011440255.1). NCBI lineage: Archaea > Methanobacteriati > Methanobacteriota > Halobacteria > Halobacteriales > Haloarculaceae > Haloarcula > Haloarcula sp. JP-Z28. The sequence continues at coordinate 9,151 of NZ_JAAOHT010000023.1, forward strand.
CGGCATTGAGTCGCCAATGGTGACATACAGCCCGTTATCGGGCGAACAGGAGCTGTACGAGTCCCGCGGGACGCCAAGCGAGGTGTTGCGGGTCGCGTCCGACCTCACGAGCGCAACGACCGACGCGCTGGATGTGGCGATGGACAACGACTACTCGGTCAACACGGAAGAGCTGAGCGCGCTTATTGACCGCCGCGAAGAACTAGAGACAGAGCTGAGCAAGCTCCGGGACCAGCTCGACGAGCTTCGACGGACGCCGGTTTCAGACGAATAGGGACTGACGGTTCGAAACCAGAGGCACAGAGCGGGACAGAGAGCAAACCCGAATCACAGTGCCGCAACTGGGGCGTTTATGTGTCGCGACCGTAAATGCACAGGTACGATTTGCTATGGGAATGGACCGACTAGAAGATCAGGTTGAGAAGGAGGGGCGGGACCTGTCGATCCTCGAAGCCGTCATCGAGAACGGGCCGATCGGTATCGTTCGGCTCGCCGAGGAGACAGATGTCCCAAAACATAAGGTGCGGTACTCGCTACGGATGCTGGAAGACGACGAACTCATCGAGCCGACACCGCAGGGGGCGATTCCGGTGGACAACATCGACGAGCGAGTCGGAACGATCAACAACGGCATCGACAGGCTGGTCGAACAGCTGGACGGGTTGCGAGACGTGTTTGCGTCCGCAGAATAGCCGGACGACCAGTCGGCACCCGTTTCCGTGGCAGTAACCCTTTTCGAACGCCGACGTGATGCATCGGTATGGATGTCGCTCTCATCAGCGATTCGCACATCCCGTCCCGGGAACATGAGATTCCCCCGTCGTTCCGGGAACGCATCGAAGTCGCCGACCACGTCATCCACGCCGGTGATTTCGACAGCAAAGGCGCGCTCGCTGACATCCGCCATATGGCGACGGAACTGACCGCCGTTTCGGGCAACATCGACCCGCAGATAGGGCTGCCGGAGCGGGCGACAGTCGAACTCGGCGGCGTCACGTTTGTCGTGACACACGGCACTGGACCACACCAAGGCTGGGCGGACCGTGTCGCCACTGCGGTCCGCGAAGCGGCCGACAGCAACGCCATCGGCGTCGCCGGCCACACCCACGAACAGACAGACATCGTCTACGAGGGCGTCCGGCTCCTGAACCCCGGCAGCGTCACAGGGGCCTCGCCGGCAGACCGCCCGACGATGCTGACCGCGACAGTCGAGGACGGTTCGCTCGACGTGGCCCAGCACGAACTGTAGCGCGGGTGGGTGATCGCCGTCACGCCCGAGATGTACCGGCAGCTGTTGCCACTATTGGCCGGCTTTGCAGCGAACGCGGGTCTTTTTCCGGCAGAGACCGCAGGAGCGGTATGGAAGTCTTCGCGGTCGAGGGGGTGCCCGAGGTCCGCCCTGGCGATGACGTGGCCGAACTGCTCGTCGAGCAGGCCGACCTGCAGGACGACGACGTGGTCTGTGTCGCCAGCACCATCGTTTCCAAGGCCAACGGACGCGGGCGGTCGCTGTCATCGTACGAGCCAAGCGGGCGTGCTGAGCGCATTGCGGCAACCATCGAAGACATCGCCGACGAGGAGAAAGACCCGCGAATGGCACAGGCGATTCTCGACGAGTGCGAGGAGGTGCTGGTCGAAGCCCCCTTCATCCTCGGCGTGACGAAGTTCGGGCACATCACTGTCAATGCGGGCATCGACCGCTCGAACGTGCCCGGCGCGGACCTTCTCTTGCTCCCCGAAGACCCGACGGCAGAGGCCGAAGCGATCCGCGACGGCATCCGTGAACACGCGGGAGTCGAACCCAGCGTCATCGTTACCGACACGTCGGGGCGGCCGTTTCGCCTCGGCCAGCGCGGCGTCGCGCTAGGCTGGGCCGGGCTCTCCGCCTCGCGGGACTGGCGGGGCGAACACGACCGCGACGGCCGCGAACTCGAAGCCACCGTCCAGGCCGTCGTCGACGAACTCGCCGCCGCAGCCAACCTCGTCACCGGCGAAGGCGACGGCGGAACACCCGCCGCAGTCGTCCGCGATTTCGACTTCGGCGACCACGCGGGCAGCGAGCAGCTGTTCCGCGACCCGGAGAAGGACGTAGTCAGACAAGCACTCAGAGAGTGGTCCCATGTACGCGATTGAACTCACCCCGGAACACCCGGTCGCACAGCTCGCCTCGTTTGCCGAACAGGCCGAATCGAACGCGCTTGATGCCGTGTACGTCAGCCATCACTACAACAACCGCGACCAGTTCATGTCGCTGACCGCGATGGCCGAGCGGACCGATGAGGTGCTGCTCGGCCCCGGCATCGCCAACCCGTATGAGACGTACCCGGTGACGCTGGCCTCGCGGGTCGCAACGCTCGACGAACTGAGCGACGGGCGGGCCGTCTTCGGCATCGGGCCGGGAGATAAATCGACGCTCAGCAACCTCGGCTTCGACCACGACAACGCACTGCGCCGCGTGCTGGAGACGTTCACGACCGCGCGGAAGCTCTGGGACGGCGAGCGAGTCAACCACGACGGGACGTTCGAGGCCGTCGACGCCGGGCTAAACTACGAGGTCGATGAGATTCCGGTGTACGTCGGCGCGCAGGGGCCGCACATGACCCGGATGGCGGCGAAACACGCCGACGGGGCGCTGTACAACGGCGCGCATCCAAAAGATCTCGCGTGGGCACGCGAGCAAGTAGAAGAGATGGCCGACGAGCGGCCCGAAGAGTACGGCGAGTTCGACCTCGCAGCCTACGCCAGCGTCTCGGTCGCCGAGGACGAAGCCGAAGCGCGGGAGGCCGCCCGGCCGCCGGTCGCGTTCGTCGCGGCGGGGTCGCCGCCGCCGGTGCTCGACCGCCACGGCATCGACCACGACGCCGCCGACGACATCGGACAGGCGATTTCCGCCGGCGAGTTCACGGCCGCCTTCGATGGCGTGACCGAGGCGATGCTGGACGCGTTCTGTATCGCCGGGACGCCAGAAGCGGTGGCCGAACGGACAGCGGCGTTAGAAGAACACGCCGACAGCGTGGTGTTCGCGTCGCCGCTTGGGCCGGATGTCGAGACGGCTATCGATTTGCTTGGGGCGGTCCTCGACCGCCGGAGCCGCTGAACAGCGAGAGCGCGGCCCCCAGCGACAGATACCCGAAGGCGGCGACCGAGACGGTCGTAATGACGGCCCCGACAGCGAGCATGAGTGCCGCCAGCGGGTCGTTCAGTGCCACGCCGAGGAACCAGCCGGGCATGTCGATGATGCTCTGGAGCAGTTCCGACAGCAGTCCTTGCATTACCTGAACGTTAGCGTGGCCCTACTTTGCGTTTGCGTTCCCGGCTACCACGTGGACTCCCGGGAGCTGCTGTCGCGCAGCGCCACGGGCGAATGGCCCTACGCAACAGGCTCAAGTTCCGCTGAGAAGTGTCTGAGTTCTTCCATTGGGGGCTCCCAGACGATTTCCAGACCGGAGTACTCGTCGCGGCGGTCACGAACTCGTGCAGCAGTCTCCGCGATGTGTTCGAGGTGTTCGTGCCAGTACGTCCGGCGAGGAAGGGCGAGACGGACGAGTTCCGGACGGTTAGTCCCGGGGAAGGCAAACGAGCCGAGTTCGACTGTCCGGACGCCGCCCTCGCGGTAGAGTTCGCAGACGAGTCGCTGCCCGGGGTACTGGTCGGCGGGAATATCCGGGAACAGGGCGGCCGCATCAATGTAGACGGCGTGACCGCCGGTCGGCGTGACTATCGGGATGTCTCGATCACGCAGGAGGTCCCCGAGGTTCGTGACCTGTTCGATTCGCTCGGCGACGTACGGCGGTTGAACCGCTTCCCGCAGGCCGGTCGCCATCGCTTCAAGATCACGACCTGCGAGGCCACCGTAGGTCGGGAATCCTTCATACAGGATCGCGCGCTGTTTGCACTGTTCAAACAGGGCAGCGTCTCGGACAGCCGTGAACCCGCCGATGTTTGCCAGTGCGTCCTTTTTGCCACTCATCGTGATTGCGTCCGCGGGACGTAACTGCTCGCGAGCAATCTCGCTGAGGGGCGTATCGGCGTATTCGGGGTCCCGTTGCTTGATGAACTGTGCGTTTTCGGCGAACCGACAGGCGTCGATGACGAACGTTGCATCGATTTCCGTGGCGAAGGCGGCTGTCTCGCGGATGTTCGCCATCGACACCGGCTGGCCGGCGGCGGAGTTGTTCGTGATCGTCAGAACGACGGCCGAAACAGCGTCCTGCCCGTGCTCCTCGACGGCGTCCCACCCCCGGTCTGTGGAGAAGTTTCCGGCAAACGTCCCGACGGTATCAGTGGTCAGGTCCGTCTCTGCCGGGCAGTCAACCGCGATTGCACCCTGATTCGTCACGTGTGCGCGGGTGGTGTCAAAATGCGTGTTGTTGAGAACGACGTCACCGTCGTCCAGCAGTGCCCCGAACAGGACGTTCTCCGCGCCGCGGCCCTGGTGTGTCGGGACCACGCGGTCGAACCCCATCACGTCGGCGACCGTCTCACGGAAGCGTTTGAACGAGCGCGAACCGGCGTACGCCTCGTCCCCTCGAACCACGGCCGCCCACTGGTCGTCACTCATTGCGCCAGTCCCCGAATCGGTTAGCAAGTCGATAAAGACGTCATCCGCAGCGAGGTTGAAGACGTTGTGCCCGGCCTCGGTGAGCACGGTCTCACGTCGCTCACGGGGCGGAAGCTGTATCGAGGTTACCGATTTGGCCTTGTACGAGCGCATGCTGTGTCGCAGTACGCCGATTGACTTATTCCCCATCTGATATTTTGTGTACAGAAGTGGGGTGAGATGTCCATCAGCAGACGGGTACGGGTATCGGTGAACAGGAGAGCCAGACGTCAACAGTCGACAGAACAGCCTTCGAGCGGCCGGTGGGTTGCCTGTTTCCGGCAGGCGGAAATAGCGGGCATTTTGAGGCCGCAACTGCTGAAGGGACGTATGAGCGTTCGCGAGGAATTCGACGCGTGGGCGGCCGAAGGCAAGGACAGAGGAATGGAGGACCGACACTGGCACACCGCCAAGCACGTTCTCGCTCGGATGCCGGTCGAACCGGGTGACACGGTGCTCGACCTCGGGACGGGCTCGGGCTATGCGCTCCGTGCGCTCCGGGATACCAACGACGCCGGTCCCTGTTATGGCCTCGACGGGTCGCCGGAGATGCTCCGGAACGCCCGTGGGTACACGGACGACGACGGCATCGGGTTCCTGCGTGGGGACTTCGACGCCCTGCCGTTTGCGACCGACAGCATCGACCACGTGTTCTCAATGGAGGCGTTCTACTACGCCAGTGACCCGCCACACACCCTCGAAGAGATCGCGCGGGTGCTGCGACCCGGCGGGACCGCCAACATCGCGGTGAACTACTACGAGGAGAACGTCCACTCCCACGAGTGGCAGGAGTTCATCGACATCGAGATGACCCGCTGGAGCGCCGACGAGTACCGCGAGGCGTTCCGCGAAGCGGGTCTGGCCGTAGCTGCACAGGACACGATCCCCGACCGCGAGGTGGAGATTCCGCCGGCAGACACGTTCCCCACGGACGAGTTCGAGACGCGCGAGGCGATGGTCGAGCGCTACCGCGAACTGGGGACGCTGCTGACCGTCGGCGTCGCCACCGAATAACGGCCGGGACGGCGTGTCAAAACGCGGACTACGAGTGGAACGACCGACAGGGTATTTTGTAGCCACGGGCAATATCAAGGAGTATGGCCGAAGAAACCTCGCTGGAGGACTTTCTTGACGCCGGCGACGAAAGCGAGGACGAGGAAGAGAGTGGTGCGTCTGCGGGAGACGATACTACAGAGCCAGAAAGCGAAGCCTCCGACTCTGAAGCTTCGACCGACGCGGTCGACCCGGCCGTGACGACCTACGCGTGGTCGCCCGACGGAGCGGCCTGTGCCGAGTGTGGCGAGGTCGTCGAGCGGCGGTGGACACAGGACGGGCACCTCGTCTGTGGGGCCTGTAAGTCCTGGTAAACGGCGCTACCGGCCGTCAAACGGATGTGTGTTGTTCTCACCCATCCACAGAGTTACATACGCTCACGCCGTAATCGTAGCTACAATTGAACGGCCCGGAGGATGTGGCACCCACACAAGACACTTACTGGTCGACAGGGCAGAGTATCCCACCAGTCCCCGTGCCGAGGCGTCGTCCCACGAGAGCGCGACTATGACAGACACTGATACCCCACACAGTCAACAGTCGGACAGTCCCCTCCGCGACGCCACACGCGTCGCCAATCAGGTGATCGAAAACGTCGAGCAGGTCATCGTCGGGCAACACGCCGCCATCGAACACATAGTCATCGCGCTGCTCGGCCGCGGCCACGTCCTGCTTGAGGACGTCCCCGGCGTCGGCAAGACGATGCTTGCTCGCTCTGTTGCCGCGTCCTTCGACGGCGAGTTCAAGCGCGTCCAGTTCACCCCGGACCTCCTCCCGACCGACGTGACCGGCGTCAACATCTACAACCAGAAGACACAGGAGTTCGAGTTCCGGCCGGGTCCGATTTTCGCCAACGTCGTCCTCGGCGACGAGATCAACCGTGCACCGCCGAAGACGCAGTCGGCGCTGCTGGAGGCCATGGAGGAACAGCAGGTGTCCGTCGATGGGACCACACATCCCGTTCCACAGCCGTTTACCGTCATCGCCACGCAGAACACGGTTGAGCAGAACCGGGCCTATGACCTGCCGATGGCCGAACTCGACCGGTTCATGACGAAACTGCATCTCGGCTATCCGAACGAGGCGGCGGAGACGGAGATGCTGGGTGACGTGGTGGGCCACCATCCCATCGAGGATCTCACGTCGGTCGCCACCCTCGATGCGCTGTCCGCGGCCCGGGAAACGGTGGCCGACGTGGCCGTTGAGGAGCCTATCCGCTCGTACGCGACCCGGCTGGCGCGGTACACGCGGGAGAACGCACAGCTGGGTGTCAGCCCGCGGGGCAGCATCTCGCTGCTCCGGGCAGCACAGGCCCGGGCCGTGCTCGACGGCCGCAATTACGTTATTCCCGACGACGTACAGACGGAAGCGCCGGTTGTCCTTCCACACCGTATCCGCACTGAGAGCAGCGAGCAGGACGCCCGGGCACTCGTCGCGGAGGCACTTGATACCGTCTACGTCGAATGAGACCGACACGACGCGGCTTCGCCGTCCTCGCTGTCGCCGTCGCCGGCCTTCTTATTAGCGCCAGATTCGGCCAGCCCGGGCTCACCGCCGTCGCCGGCCCGCTGTTTGCCGGCGTGTTCGCCGCCGCCGTGCAGGTTCGCTGGAGCGGCGCGCCGACGGTCGAACTGGGCCACCTCCGCCGTGGGTTTCCCGGCGAGACGAAGCCCGTGGAGTTCCACGTCGACGGGAGTGGCATTGCGACGGTCACCGCTCGGCTCTCAGAGGGGCTTGATGGAAAGACGACAGTCACCAAGTCTCTGCCAGCGGCGGTGACATACCGGGTCACCTACACGGCCCGGGGTGAGCAACGGGTCGGCCCCATCGAGGCAACGGTGACGGACGCACTGGGACTCATCAAAGAGAGCTATACCATCGAGAGCAAGGCCGACGTACTGGTGTATCCGCCCGTCTACCGACTGGGCGGCACGGACGCGTTCGCACGGACGTTCACACCGGAGAACGAGGACCGGCAGTCGTTTGACCGACTGCGAGAGTACGTCAGCGGCGACTCCTTGCGGAACGTCCACTGGAAATCCAGCGCCAAGCGCGAGGACCTGTTAGTCAAGGAGTTCACTGACAACCGGAGCGACCGGACCCTGCTCGTTGCCGCGGAAGCCCAGCGGGGCCACGCCGACGAGATGGCCGCCGCGGCGGCGACGATCACGATGGCCGCGCTGGAGAGTGGTCTCGCCGTCGAACTCGCCGTCCCGAACGGCGCGGTCGAACAGGGGTACGGCGACACCCACCGAACGCGACTGCTCGAACTGCTGGCCCGGGCTGACGCGGGCCAGACCGGCCGGACAGACGACGCCGACGTGATTGTCACAGCCAACGGCGACGGGGTCACGGTGTCGGTCGACGGCCGCCGCCAGTCCTTCGCTGCTGTGACCGCCAGTCGGGACAACCCCATCGCAGGCGAGGTGAACGGATGAGTGCCCCGGTCACAGAGCGTGTCCGCGACCGGGTCCCCTGGGGCGGGTCACGAATACTGGCGTTGCTTGCGACGGCGCTGGCAATCGGCGCGCCGCTTCGGACGATGTACTATCTCAGCGACGTGGTCGGCGACCCCACCCTGTTTCTGGCGCTGGCCGCCCTCTCGTTCGTGGGTGCGACCTTGCTGGCCCGCGTGCTCAGACCGCCCCTCGCGGTTGCTGTCGGCGCAGTGCTGTTCGCCGGCGGGCTCGGGGCGTACATCCTGAACCTCTCGACGAATCCGGCGATAACGGAGCTTCTGAGCGACACCGTCGCCCTGCTGACCGGACGGTCGCTGCTCCAGATAGCCGAGGTCAGGCTGTGGGTGTTGTCGTTCGCGCCGGCACCGGTGTTTCTAACGTGGTACTTCGCGCTGCGGCGCTGGTACGTCACGGCGACGGTGGCGGCTGGCACGGCACTCGCGTTTTTCGCCCTGACGACTGACGCCGGTGTGGTGACGACACTGCTGGGTGTGGTCGGCATCGCAGCGACGATCGGCTTCGGAACGCTCGATACGCTGTCGACGGACGAGCCGGCGGACCTGACGAAGCGACCGGACGCGATGACTGGCAGTGACGGGACGGAGCGCGCGGACGATGACGGCGACGGCATCGACGCTGGGCGGCGCGCTGTCCTCGAACAGCTGGCGGCGATAATCGTCGTCCCGGCGGCGCTGTCACAGGTGCCGATCACCCGGGACAGTTTGCTGTCCTACGACGACGAGTCGGAGGGTCAGACCGTCGAAGGGAGCCTCTTCGACGCCGGAGAGTCCCTTTCAGTACGCGGGAGCATCTCGTTGACGCCGGAGATCCGGTACACGGTCGAAAGCGAGGAACCGCGCTACTGGCGGGTCGCCTCCTACGACCGCTACACCGGCAACGGGTGGGTGCGGACGGGGAATCCACGCCAGTACGACGACCAGCGCCTCGACAGCCCACCGGGTGAAACCCGGACGCTTCGACAGGAGTTCCGGGCGGAGTCGACCATCGGGACCGTCCCGGCCGCCTGGAAGCCCGTCCGCTACTCTGGGGAGCCGTCGGTATCGGTCTCAAGCGAGGGCGGGTTCCAGCCAGACGGCCCGTTGTCGACTGGCGACACCTACGAGGTCAGGAGCGAACTGCTCGTGGCGACTCCCGACGGGCTGCGTGCGGCCGGCACTGACTACGACGATACGACTGCGGAGCTGTACACGCAGCTTCCCGACAGCACGCCGGACCGGGTTGGGGAACGGACGGCTATTCTCACCGCGAACGCCGAGAATCCCTACGAGACGGCGCTGGTCGTCGAGCGCTGGCTGCAGGACACCAAGGGCTACTCACTCGATGTCGACCGACCCGACTTCAACGTCGCCGACGCCTTCCTCTTCGAGATGGACGAAGGGTACTGCGTCTACTTCGCAACGACGATGGTAACGATGCTCCGGACCCAGGGCATCCCGGCGCGCATGACCGTCGGGTACACCTCCGGCCAGCGCATCGACGAAGACCAGTGGGTCGTGCGCGGGCTCAACTCTCATGCTTGGGTCGAAGTGTACTTCCCCGGTCAGGGCTGGGTACAGTTCGACCCGACGCCGTCCGGGCCGCGAGAGGCAGTCAGACAGCAACGTATCGAAGACGCGAGTTCGGACGGATCGTCGCCCACTGTCGGCGACGGCAACCCGGTAGAACGGTACACGCCACCCGACACGTCAACGCCTGCCCCACTGACCGAGACCAATGGTACCGAGACCGAGCCGACGGAGACACCAACGGCCACCGGAACGGACACACCCACCGGCACAACAGAGGCGTCGGACACAGACGAGGGGACGGAGCTGAGCATCCCGGACCTCCCGTCGCGCGAGGAGATGACGCTCGGCGTCGTCGCGTTGCTCGGCATCGCAGCGGGCGCGCGCCGGTCCGGCCTCAGCGAGCGAGCCTACCGGGCGGTGTGGCTGCGCTACCAGCGCCGCGTGGACCCAGAGACCGACGTCGAGCGGGCGTTCCAGCGGGCCATGTACGTCCTTGCGACGGAACACCGGGGCCGCAAAAGCGGCGAGACGGTACGGGCGTATCTCGACGCGATAGGGGCCGACGACCGGGTCAGGCGGCTGGCGACGTTACGAGAACGGCTCCGGTACGGCGGCGAAGTGAGCGAGGCAATGGCCGACGAGGCCGTCGAAATCGCCGACGGGATCGTCTCCGAGCGATAGTCCCCGACAGTGTTTAATAGGTCGTGTTCGTAGGCGCGATTGTAATGTCGGAAGTCTGCTCGACGTGCGGGCTGCCTGAGGAGCTCTGCGTCTGTGAGGACGTCGCTAAGGAGTCCCAGGAGATTAACATCCGCATCGACGAGCGCCGTTACGGGAAGGAGGTAACGATTATCGAGGGATTCGACCCGAAAGACGTCGACATGGACTCGCTGTCCTCAGACCTCAAATCGAAGTTCGCCTGCGGTGGCACTGTTGAGGACGGGCAGATAGAGCTCCAGGGCAATCACACGGGCCGCGTCGAGGATTTCCTCCGCGACAAAGGTTTCAACGTCGCCTGAACTCCTGACTGCCAACGGTTCTCGTGAGAGCGCCGTGGCAAGCCGCTGCTGTGACCTGCTCGCCAGCTTTTCAGCTCGGTCTGCGTGCGAGTGTGCGCTGCGATCGGCTATGAGTGGTTCAGGTCTGGCTGCTTTTTACCGTCGTGGGAGATTCGGGTAGCGACCGGTAGAGACAGAATTTGTTGCATGATACCAGCACGCATAATCGGCGGTCAAGTATTTCAACCACGGGGCGGTAACTGTTTGCAATGTTCGGTGTACCCCGGCGGGTGGTGGCCGTCGGACTCGTGGTGCTTCTCCTTGGTGGGGGAATCGCGTCGCTCCCGGTGGCGGCGACCGCCGACCACGGGGCGGTGACCGGGGCTAGCGACGGAGCGGCGGCTGGCGTCGGTGAGAACTGCACGTACAAAGCCGAGACGGCGTCGGGTCAGCGTGGGCCGGCAGTTGAGACAGTACAGTCGTCGACAGCCACGACCGAGTCGAATGGCTCGCTGGTCCGGATACGAAGCGCCGACATGCATCGACGCCAGCCGCGGGGACAGGGTGGGGACACAGCCGGAACGGCAGCCCCAGCGGCGGCCAGCATGGAGACAGGGACGGCCACGTCGGGTGCAACACAGACCAAGGACGGTGACGTGATTCAGCAGACACAGACATACGCGCGCGTGCCTGAGGAGCCGGGTGAAGTCGCGGTGACCGTGGCCTACGAAGTCCCGGACCGGGTCGTTGACCTCGAAACGCACGTCCCGGCGGCGGCGACGGTGACCGGAACGGACGGGTTCGAGCGCGTCAACGAGTCCGTGTATGAGTGGGAAGAAACGACGGATACGGCGACGATCAGCTACCGCATCAACCCGAACCAGACCATCGAGAAGAGCGGTCCGGAGGGGTCCGAGGGCCGATATCTCAGCGTCGATACGGGCGAGTGGGCGCTGCTCACGCGGTCACTGACGCCGACGCGCTGGCGCTACACTGGTCAGGACCCCGTCAGGTACAACCGCACGCTCCGGACGGCAGGCCCGGGTGCGGCTGGCGAGGAAATCGTGTACCTCGGCGAAGTGGCGACGTTCGAGGAGACAGCGCACGACCAGACGTTCACGCTGGCTGTGCCAGAGCGGTCGGCAATGACGGCCTCGCCAATTTCGGTTCTCGACTCGATGGCGAACGCATCGAACGCTCTCCGGGTCGGCGACCGTGACGAGCAGGTGTTCGTCGTCGCCGCGCCGTCTGGGGCCGTAGAGTGGGGCGTCGAGGGGTATCAGATCGGTGACGCTGATATGTGGGTCCAGTCCCGGCAAACGCTGGACACCGCCAACAACGTCTGGCTTCACGAGTACGTCCACAGCCGGCAGGCCTACGAGACGACACAGGAGACGCGGTGGACGGTCGAGGGCTGGGCGACGTACTACGCCGCTGTCCTGACGCTGGAACAGAACCGGATCGGGTTTGACGAGTTCCGGGAACAGCTCGCGGTGGGTGGACGGCCGGTCTACAGCGACGTGACATTGACTGACAGGGCAAGCTGGACGAGCAACGCGAACTACAGGAAGGGCGCGCTCGTCGCCGGGCGGGCAGACGTCCATATCCGCTCGGCTACTGGCCGCAACCAGACACTCCAGAGCGTGTTTCAGTCGCTGAACGGCTACCGTGACCCGGTCACGCAATCGCAGTTCCTCACCGAAGTCGAGGCCGCTGGCGGGGAAACCGTCCGGAACACGACCGCGACGGAGACTGAAACGACAGCAACGGTGACGATGTGGAACGGGACGACACAGCGACAGTTGTTCGGTGCGATTCCCGCCCGTATCGGCTACGGCCTGCCACCGGTCGACCGGGCAGATGCCTACCGTGCAGATAGTCTCTACCGGCCGAACGCACCGGTCGGCGGGAGCAAACCGATCCGGCTGGTGACCAACGAGACGCTCGCGGTCGATGCGGTCGTCGAGAACGCCGGTGGTGAGGCGGGGGCGTACAACGTGACGCTCGCAGTCAACGAGACCGTCGTCGCCGCGAAACAGGGCCAGATCGAACCGGGGGAACGGACCGAGGTCGAAGTGACACACACGTTTGCCGACCCCGGCCGATACGCCATCAGCGTCGACGGCGACACCGTCACTGTCGTGGTGACGGAGCCGGCAGCCGCCAGTGTGACTAACGTCACTGCGAGTCCAAAAGAGGTCAGACAGGGAGACGAGGTCGACGTGACCGCCACTGTCGCCAACGACAACGGTATTCCGGGGACGATAACGGTCGAGTTCCGCCGTAGCGATGTCGTGTTCGCCGAGCAGCGGCTGTATCTCCCACCACAGACGACGACAACGGTCACGCGGACGGTCACCCTCGATAAACCCGGAACGGTGTCGCTGTCAGCGGGTGACGGACAGACCACGACGGCGGTCGAGGTGGTCGTCTCGACGGAAACGTCGGAACCAACGTCGACTCCGGCGGAGATACTCACAGAGACACAGACTACAGCCGGAGAGGGCAACGGCTTTACTGCGCTCGTGACCGGTCTCGCAATGTTACTTGCGGCGCTGATTGCCCGTCAGCGTAGTTCCTGACACGAGCCCGAAGGGAACAGTTATTGAGGTCGGCCGGCCGTTGTCAACCGTGAACGTCGGAATCGCGTACGCCGTCCTGTCGGCGCTGGTGTTTGGGGTGTACCTGTTCGTGATGAAGCGGTGGTTCACCGAATACCCGTCGCCGGTGTTCCTGCTGCTTACGTACAGCTTGGTCCCCATCGTCTACTTCCCAGTCGTCTTCATCAGCAACAAGCCCTTCCTCCCGGCGGGAAACCGCGTCAATGTCCTCTTGTCGATACTCGCTGTGACGGCGGTGACGGCAGTGGGACTGCTCACCCTTTTTCGGGCGATCCGCGTCGGCGAAGTCTCCTACGTCTCGCCGATCAGCAAAATCGTTCCCGTGTTCGTGTTGCCGCTGGAAGTCGGCCTGCTGGGCCAGCACCTCTCGCCGCTGCAGGTCGGCGGCGTCGTCGTCGCGACCGCCGCCGTTTATGTCGCGAACTGGCAAGGCACAGCGTTACTGGCCCCACTCAAACGGGCCCAGCAGTCCCGGCCCGCGCAATTGGCCTTACTGTCGGCTGCGGCGTTCGCGCTCGTCGATGTAAGCAAGCGGGTGCTGATGCAGGAACTGGCTATCGAACCGACGACATACATCCCGGTGATGGCTGTCGGCATCGCCGCGTTGATGACGCCGTTCGCGTTCCGGTATCAGATCCCGCCGGGGTGGCAGGCAGACCTCCCGAAGTTCGTCGTCGCGGCGATGTTCGTCGCCTACGCGAACCACATCGTGTTGCTGTCCTTCCAGTTGCTCCCGGCGAGTATCGTTTCCCCCATCGTCAACGGGCAGGCTATCGTCGCTGTTATTCTGGGCGCGATTATTCTCGACGAGGCGCAGTTCCGAGCACGCCTAGCCGCTGCGGGGCTGGCTATCGTCGGTATCGCAATGATATCGGTCGGATAGAAAGGTCAGGCCGACTTTCGTTCCGAGGAGCAGCCAACCTGTACCGCATAGCTCGATTGAAGCCATGCGGTCGGGTTCTCGGTGTCGTAGACGACGACGTCGCCGCCGCCAGTAGTGAAGCTGCCGTACTGCTCGTCGGAGTCGGTAGTATCGCGCGACGCTGGTTCCATTGTGGTACAAGGGCACATCCGGCACAGCGCTACATAAAGGTTTCTCAGATGTGGTATGAAGTATTATTAGCATACTAGGATTGTCCGCATAATATAGTCCTACTGAGAGACCAGCACCGATATGTGGCCGCCGGCAAAGGCATCAGATATGACACGAACGGACGCCCCAGTAACGCCGCCAGTCGTGCTGACCGTCGCTGGCAGCGACTCCGGTGGTGGGGCCGGCATCCAGGCCGACCTCAAGACCATCGAAGCCTGTGGCGGCTTCGGGACCAGCGCGATCACGAGCGTGACGGCACAGAACACCACGGGCGTGCAGGGCCAGCATCTACTCCCGGTCGACGAAATTGAGGCCCAGATTGGGGCGGTCACGGGAGATTTCGACGTGGCCGCGGTCAAAACGGGCATGCTCGCAACGAGAGAGGTCATCACTCTGGTCGTGGAACACGCCGCCGACCTGCCGAATCTCGTCGTCGACCCGGTGATGGTGGCGGCCTCGGGCGACCGGTTACTGGCTGCCGAGGCCGAAGACGCCTACGAGACTCTCATCGCCGAAGCGGCGGTCGTCACGCCGAACGCCGACGAAGCCGCCGTCCTGACCGGGCGCGATGTCGACGACCCTGCGGCCGCGGAGCAGGCGGGCCGTGACCTCGTTGAGATGGGAGCCGACAGCGCGCTCGTGAAGGGGGGCCATGTCCCGGGCGACGCCGTCGTCGACACCCTCGTGACCGAGGACGGGGTGACGACGTTTCGCCACGACCGCATCGACACCGAGGCCACCCACGGCTCCGGCTGTACGCTCTCCTCAGCCATCGCGACGCAGTTGGCCCACGGCGACGACCTGCCGGCGGCGGTCGGAAGCAGTATCGACCTGCTTGCGAGCGCGGTCCGGTACAACGTTGACGTGGGTGACGGTCCGGGCGCGGTCCACCACCTCGTCCAGACCCGCAACGACGCCGCGCGCCGTCCGACAAGCGAGGCCGTCGAGCGGGCCGTGTCGGCCCTCGTCGATGCGGACGTATCGGCGCTGGTCCCAGATCGAGGGATGACAATCGCTGGTGCGACACCATACGCAGAGACACCGGACGCGGTCGCCGCCGTCGAAGGCCGCATCGCCCGCACGATGGACGGTATCCGGCCGAACCGCGGCGTCCGCTTCGGCGCGTCCACGACGGTGGCTCGTGCCCTGCTGGCCGCCCGTGAACATGACCCCGCGGTCCGGTTCGCCGCCAACTGCCGACTGGCCGACGCCATCGAGGACGCGCTGTCGTCGCTGGACGGGCCTGTCGCTGCGTACGACCCCGACGAGCGCCCGGACGCGGTTTCCGACGACGGTATCGCGTGGGGCGTCGACCGGGCCTTCGAGGCCAGCGAGGGGACACCGGTCGCCGTCGTCGGCCGCGAGGGCGTGGGTACTGACGGGCGCGTGACACTGTTCGCAGCGGACGCCGACGACCTTGTCTCCCGGATGGAGACCGTCCACGGGACCGTTGAGGACAGCGTGTAGCCGGTCAGTCGGTCGTGCGCTGGTTCGACACAGACGGTGGCCGCGTTTAACCGCGAGCAACGCATACTCGGACGTATGAGTGAAACACAGTCGAGCGAGCGGATTACGGTCTTCTCGGACTACGTCTGCCCGTTCTGTTATCTCGGACGCGAATCGCTCAGGCAGTACCAGTCGACGCGCGAGGACGAACTGGAGGTCGACTGGCACCCCTTCGACCTCCGGAGCGGGAAGCGCAACCCCGACGGCTCCATCGACCACTCCGTCGACGACGGCAAGGACGACGAGTACTACGAGCAGGCCAAAGAGAGTGTTCGCCGATTGCAGGCGAAATACGACGTGGAGATGGACCTAGACATCGCCACTGACATCGACTCGCTGCCAGCCCAGATAGCCTCGTACTACGTCAAAGAGCACTACGACTACGAGACGTGGCTGGCCTTCGACGTGGCCGTCTTCGAGGCGCTGTGGCAGGACGGACAGGACATCGGCGACGAAGATCTGCTGGTCGAGCTGGCCGAGGACGCGGGCGTCGACGGCGACGAGATCCGGTCGGCGCTCGCGGACGACGCCCTCCGGTCAGAGGTCCGCGAGAATTTCACGGCGGCCAAGCGCCAGGGCATCACCGGCGTCCCGACGTTCGCCTACGATGGTCACGCCGCCCGCGGCGCGGTCCCGCCCGAGCAGCTCGAACGGCTGGTCGAAGGTAGCTGAACGTGGCACAAGGCGGCATCGCCTGCGCTCGATCTCACGCGACGCGGTTCCGCAGTGACTCGCCGCGTGTGGCTCGTTCGACGTTCTCCCGAACGAGTGCCGCGATGTCTTCGTGATACCGGCTCGTGGCCGCGGCGACGTGTGGTGTTACGATGGCCGATTCGTGGTCCCAGAGCGGATGGTCGTCCGGAAGCGGTTCCGCCCAGTGGGCGTCGAGAGCCGCCCCCGCAATCGTCCCGGTATCGAGGGCGTTCAGTAGCGCGTCTTCGACGACGACCGGTCCCCGAGCGACGTTGACGAGGTAGCTGTCGGTCCGCATCTGCGCGAGGAGAGCGGCGTCAACCATGCCGTCGGTCTCCTCGGTGAGCGGACAACACAGCACGACGAAGCGCGCGTCGGCGACGGCAGTGTCCAGTTCGTCGGGGGTGTACACGTGCTCGACGTTCTCGGTGGGGTCACCGGAGCGACGAACGCCGACGACATCCATCCCCAGTGCGTCGGCCCGGTCGGCGACGCCCTGGCCGATGGTGCCCAGCCCGACCACGCACACCTGCTCGCCGGTCAGCGTGAACGGCGCGTCGTACGGTTCCTGCGTCCAGTCGCTGTCGCGCTGGCAGTCCCGATAGACGTGGAGGCGGCGGGCAAAGGCCGTCAGGTAGCCGACGACGGTTTCCGGGACAGTGTCGCCGTGAATGCCGGTGCTGTTGGTTAGCGCCGTTCCAGCGGCCTCGTAGGCGTCCACGTCGAACTCGTCGTAGCCCGCGCGGATGCCGTGGACCCAGGCGGCGTCCAGAAACGTGTTCCGTGGGGAGAACGTGACGACGCAGTCACCGGCATCGAATGCGGCGTCGTCGCCGACAATCTCGACGGGAATGTCGGGCCCCTGTAACGCGGCGACCATCGCTTCCAGCGGGCAGGCCTTCGCAACCGACTCGTGGACGGCGATTCTGGCGATATCCATATCCGTCCCTGCGCCGGGGGCAGTATAGTCCTTTTCCGGAACGCGATACGACGGCGAGCCAGTCAGTCCCAGCGACTCTCGAGCGCGTCGACACGCATCTCGATATAGCGGCGGGACCACCGCTTCGAGAACCGACGCAGGGGTCCAAAGAGCCCGTCTGTGTCCGTAGCGTCGGCAGCAACGTCTTCATCGTAACTCGACCGACCGCCCGACTCCATTGGTCCCTCTGGAAAACTCATAACGATACATGTTACCACGGGGTGTGAAATAAATATTAGGGATATTAGGGCGACGGAGAGGCCATGCGTTTTTGCCGTCTTCACCGGTTTTTGCCATCATTTTTGAAACAAGTACAGACAACAAGGGATTTAAGCGATAGTTCACAATGCTGGGTTCACGCGTCAATGACCACGTCGTCACCGTCCAGTCGACTCCAGAAGGGGTTTCTCAAGTACCAGCACGTTTTCGTATTTCTGGCACCACTGCTGTTCGTCGTCGGTGTGTACACCGCTGCACCGACGCCCGCTGACGCGGGCACCGGCTACTGGTTCGAGTACTGGTGGCTCTGTATCGCATTCGTCACCGGTGCCACCATCGTCAATACGGTTGGTATCAGCGGGTCGGCCCTGTTCGTCCCGTTTCTCATCTTCATCTTCCCGGTACTCGCCGGGGAGACGCTGACTCCAGAAACGCTGGTGAAGGTCGGACTCATCAGCGAATCGTTCGGCCTCTCCAGTTCGGCACTCGCGTTCATCCAGTACGGGCTCGTCGACCGGCGGCTCGCACTGAGCCTCGTCTTCGGGAGCGTGCCCTTTGTCGTCGCCGGCGCGCTGCTGTCGTTTGTCATCCCGGAGCCGCTGTTTCACGCGCTGCTTGGCATCGCCCTGCTGGCGGCGTCGTACCTGCTTTTCAAGGCCGACCTCGGCCACGAGGAACCTGGTGAGGCAGGCAACAATGACCCAGAGGTGTCGGCTGACGGTGGCGATGCGACGCTCCCCGACGACGACAACAAACTCGGGCCGGCCGGCGTCGAAACAGCCGACAACGGAACCGTGACGCGCGTCGACCGCGACGGCAACGACTACGGCTACACGCGCGGCGGCTATCTCGAACGCTTCGCGAACTACAGCATCGGCGGTGTCTTCCAGGGACTGGCCGGTTTTGGCGTCGGCGAACTGGGCATCATCTCGATGCTCCGAACCGATGTCCCGGTCCGAGTCGCCATCGGCACGAACCACATCGTCGTGGCGCTGACCGCGGTTCTGGCCTCGCTGGTCCACGTCTTCGGCGGCGGCCTCGTCCCGGGCGCGCACTCCATCGACCTCGCGTCGACGCCGTGGAACATGGTCGTCTGGACCGTGCCTGCGACCGTCACCGGCGGCCAAATTGCACCGTACGTCTCGACCGCGCTAGATACCGGGACCATCAAGAAGTTCGTCGGCGGGCTGTTCGCAGTCATCGCCGCAGCGCTGTTCCTGATGGCGACGGGTGGTGTCTGAGCCGATGTACGACACGATTCTCCTCCCGACCGACGGCAGCGACGGTATCGGTGCGGCCGCGAGACACGCGGGAAAAATTGCCGGTCGGTTCGACGCGACGGTCCACGTGCTCTCGGTCGTCGACACCCGAAACCGGTTCGAGAGTCCGTCAAGCGGCCTCTCGGCTGACGCGTGGCTCGAAGCAGAGCGCGAGCGCGCCGGGTCGGCCATCGAAGCGACCGTTGCCGAGCTCCCTGACGACGTTTCTGTCGAAACCACGCAGCGAGAGGGCGTTCCGAAGACCGAAATCGTCGACGCGGTCACGGACGTTCCGGCGGACCTCGTCGTGATGGGGACCCACGGCCGGACCGGACTGGACCACTATCTCATCGGCAGCGTCGCAGAGACGGTCGTCCGCGAATCGCCGGTCCCAGTGCTGACCGTCCAGCTATCGGACGAGTGAGCGCGGTGCAGGGGTCTGCGTGATTGCATCAGCCATCGACCAGACTTGGCCGGGACGGATCGGTCGCTTGGTGGTACGCTGACAGCACAAGCGCGTGGAACGCGACGAGGACACCGACACCGACGACGATGACTGCGACCTGCAGCGGGGTCGAGAGCAGCCCTAGCGAGACGATGAGCGTCGTCGCACAGGCCGGCGCGTGAACCGTATCGGTCGCAATCATCCCCCAGCTCGTCACGACGAGTGAGAGGGTCGCACTCGCGACGAGGCGAAGCCCGGCCATCGAGAATGCGGTTGGGTCCGCGACGAGCGAGACACCGCCAGCAAGCAGGCTGTACGCGAGCAGCCCCGCAACACCGCCGATGAAATGGCTCATGACGACACTGGCCAGCCCCGTCCGGTCGCCGTCCCGCTGAAATGCGAGAATGAACGCAGACGGGCCGAGACTCGGGAAGATGAATGGCTGGCCGCTCGCCCACGCGAGCGTTCCGAGGACGACGAACAGCACGCCAGCGTACAGGCTCGTCCCGACCCGATGCCGTCGCATTGCTCCCGGTAGGAAACTGGACGGATAAGACAGTCACGGTCCGACAGAGTCATCCCGAATGGGGACGACAGCGGTCAGAGCGCCGTCATCGTCGTGTCGTCCTCGCTCGGGGCCGACGGCGGCCGCCCGTCAGCCGTCCGCAGTTGCTCGAACGCGACTGCGATAATCGCGGTGCCATACAGCGACGCCAGGGGTTGGATAACGATAGTTGGCAGTTGCGAAACCGGTCCCGAAAGCGCCAGCGAGCCGATGAATCCGATGATCCCGCCAACGACCGCCGCGGCGGCACCAACAATCAACAGCAGGCCGAACAGCGCGAGCCGGTCACCCTTGGTGAGCCGGTAGCTCTCTTTGAGCGCCGCAACGAAGTTCCGGTCTTCGACGATGACGTACGGCATCATGAAAATGAACACGACGTAGGCGAAGATGCCGGGGATGAGGAACAAGATCGACCCGATGAACACCAGCAGGCTGTAGACGATCCCGCCGACGAACACGTTCACCAGCGCGAGTGGCACGTTCCGCGTGAACGCACCCTCAGGGAAGCTCTCGCGCGCTCCGGGGACAAACGTCCGGAAGGACACGACAGTGAGATACAGTGAGACGACGGAGATGACAGCGATACCAGCACCAGCAACAGTAAGCGGGATGTCGAAGGTGAGCGGCAGGGCTGCGGCAATTTCGCCGTATCCCATCCTGGTGTAGGTCGTCGCCAGAATTGAATTGAACAGGACTTGAAAGCTAGCCATCAGGGCAAAAAACGCTACAAGTAGTATCGCGCCGGTACGACTGAACAGCCGGTACCCCGCCTCTTCGAGGGCGGAGCCGATTTGGAGGGCCATCGTCGGACCGCTTCGACAAGCAATGACAAAAGTGTTGCCTCAGTGTGACAATCCAACCCAGTTCACGTACGCGATTCCAGCCCGCGTTCGACGAACTCGATAAGGTCCTCCGCCGGGACGAACCCGTCAGCACGGCGGTGAATCAGGTCCCCGTCAGCAAACAGCAGGAACGTCGGGACACTCCGGACATCGAACGCGTCGACGGCATCGAGGTCGTGTTTCGGATTGAACACGACCACCGTGGCGTCAGTGGCTTTCGCAGCGATATCGAGTATCGGCTCCATCGACTTGCAGATAGTACAGCCACTCGTCCGGACCATCACCAAGACGTGGTCGGCCGTGGCCAGCACGTCGTCAAGTTCGTCTCGCGTTTCCACCGTCCGAACGCTGTGTTCCGTCGTCGTGTCCATAGAGACGGTACGTGCCACAGCGCGAAGAACCCCGCGACAGGTCACACCCGTTCGGCCGCAACTACTGTCCGGCGCTGTCAATCCTCGATTTCACGTACGACCGACGCGGGGTTCCCCTGAACGACGACGCCAGCAGGAACGTCGTCGGTGACGACCGCACCGGACCCGATGACGGCATCGTCGCCGACGGTGACGCCCGGGTTGATGACCACCTGCCCACCGACCCAGACATTGTCGCCGATAGTCACCGGCTTCCCGTACTCGACGCCGCTACGTCGTTCATCCGGGTCAAGTGGGTGCGTCGCGGTGTAGATGTGGACACCCGGCCCGAGCAGGCAGTCGTCGCCGATATCGACCCGGCAGACATCCAGTACGACGCAGTCGAAGTTCGCGTAGAACCCATCGCCGACGTGGATGTTGTCGCCGTAGTCACACCGGAAGGGCGGTTCGACGTGGCAGTCCGCACCGACCGAGCCAAAGAGGTCCTCGATGAGCGCCTGTCTGGTGTCGGCCTCAGATGGGTCGGTCTGGTTGTACTCCCGGGTGAGTTCGTTCGCACGCTCTCGGGCAGCAACGAGTGCTGGGTCGCTCGCGTCGTAGCGCTCGCCCGCCAGCATCTTCTCCCGTTCAGACGCCATTCCGACCCACCTCTGAAGTCTCTCTCGCGGCGCAGCGAGGGATGGTCATAGTGGGCTGTCGGAGCGCCCCGGTAAGAGATGTTTGGGTCGGGGGGCTTTCTGGCTGTTCGAAGTCGCCATCGCGTCCCGAAACACGACCCACCCTGCTAGCCCGGAACGGATTTATAGTCGACCGTCGCCTACCATGGTTCGTGAACCGCACGGCAGCGCTCGACGCAGTCGTCTTCGGTGTCGACATCCAGAGCGGCGACGTGCGCGGTGACGCACCGTCGTACGCGCTGGTGGTCTTCGACGGGGAATCAGTCGAGCGAGACGTGGTCTCGCGGCGGAAGCTCCGCCGGCGTATCGAGGACGAGGAGCCGGCCATCGTCGCGACGGATAACATGTACGAACTCGCCGAGGACAAGGATGCCCTGATCCACGTCCTCGGGTCCCTCCCCGACGAAACAAAACTGGTGCAGGTGACCGGCGACGAGCGGCCGGAGCCGCTTTCCCGGGTCGCCAAGCGCCACGGGGTCCCCTACGGCAAGGACCCGATGGAGGAGGCCGAGGCCGCGGCCCGGCTGGCCGCCGCCAACGTCGGGCAGGAGGTGTCCGCCTTCACCGATACAACAGAGGTGAAGGTCTCGCGGGGCCGCTCGACCGGAAAGGGAGGGTGGTCAGAAGACCGCTACACCCGGCGCATCCACGGCGCAGTCCGGAAGCGAGCGCGCGAAATCGAGTCCGAGCTCGACGCTGCCGGTCTGGAGTACGAGCGGGACGTGACCGAGAAGTACGGCGGGTTCTCCAACGCCGTGTTTCAGGTCTCGGCCCGACCACAGGACATTCCGGTGTCGAGAGCCCGGTCGGGCGACACGCGCGTCGAAATCGAGCGCCAGCGGCGGGACGGCATCGAGTTCAAGCCGCTTGCAAAGCGGCGCGACCACGTCGTCGTCGGCGTCGACCCCGGAACGACGACGGCTGTTGCCATCGTCTCGCTCGACGGCACTGTACTGGACGTGTACTCCTCGCGCACCGACGACGCTGCCGCGACGACGGAGTGGATTATCGAGCGCGGGCGGCCCGTCGTTGTTGCTGCCGACGTGACGCCGATGCCGGAAACCGTCGAGAAGCTCCGGCGCTCCTTTAGCGCCGCCGGCTGGGAGCCCGACACGGACCTTCCGGTGGACGAGAAGAAACACCGGACTCGGGAGGAGGCGTACGACAACGACCACGAACGCGACGCGATGGCCGCCGCGCTCTACGCCTTCGACCACCACGCCGACCAGTTCGAGCGTGTCGCGGGCAAGGTCCCGCCACAGTACGATGTGGGACCGGTCATCGACCGTGTCGTCGCCGGCGAGGAGAGCGTCGAAACAGTGCTGCGGGACCTCGAAGACGACGACAGCGAGGACGAGGACACAACGGCCCACGAACCGCGGGAACTCACCGACGACGAGAAGGAAATCAAGCGGCTGAACGCCCGCATCGAACGCCTTGAGTCACACGTCGACGACCTCAAAGAGACTATCAAGCGCAAGGACGACCAGCTCTCGGAAAAGGACAAACAACTGGAGAAGGCCCGCAGCGAGGGCCGGCGCGAGGTCAGAAAAGACCGCGAGGTGACGCGGCTCCAGCGGCGCAACGAGGCCCTCGAACGGAAAGTCGATGACGAACAGGAGAAACGCGAGGCGCTGGCTGACAAGCTCGAACGGTTGAAAGCGCTGTGGAAGCTCGACCACTCGAACTTCGCCGATGTCTCGGAGAAACAGGAGGGGCTGACCCCGGTCAAGGTGGTCGAACAGTTCACCAAGGACGCTATCGCCGACGCCGACGAGCGGTTTGGCCTCGTTGAGGACGACATCGTCATGTTCCGGGACGCCTCGGGTGCGGGCCGGTCGACGGCCCAGCAACTGGCGGATATCGACCCGAAAATCGTCCTCCGGAACGGGAACCTCTCCGACATTGCCGATCAGGTGCTGTTCGACAACGATATCGCCGTCGCGCCAGCCGAGATGGTCACCGTACAGGAAGTGGACGAACTGGCTGTCGCCCGTGAAGGCGAAATCGAGGCGGCAATCGAAGACTGGGAAGAACGCGCCGCCGACCGCCGGAAGGAGCAGAACGCGGAGATGGTCGACCAGATCATCAGCGAACACCGGGCCGACCGGCCGACAAGCGAGAACTAGGCGCTGGCGTCCGTCGAACAGGACGGAGCGACATGGCACTCCGTTCGGTGTGTCGGTGGCACAACGGCGAGCCAGCCGTACTGAGTAGTTATGGTCTTCGGGTGCGTTTGTCTCGCATGGAAGACCAGTGTCGTGTTCTGGCGGCCGCGGTCGAGACTCTCGACGACGTCTTCTACGTCTACGACGCAGACGGCAAACTTGCGTACTGGAACGCTCGGCTGAACGAACTGTTCGGCCTGACGGACGGCGAACTGTCGGGAATGGACCCGACCGAGTTCTTCGTTGCAGACGACCGGGCAGCCGTTGAAGCAGCCATCGAGGACGTGTTCGAGTCGGGTCAAACGAGCGTCGAAGCGCGGGCGGAGACGACAGAGGGGGTAGTGACGTTCGAACTCAGCGGCCGGCTCCTCACGGGGGACGACGGTACAGTTCAGGGGTTCAGCGGTGTCGGTCGAGATATCACGGACCGGCGCGAGCGGGAGTGGCATCTTGAGCGACAAAACGAGCGGCTCACGGAGTTCGCCGACCTGCTGGCACACGACCTCCGGACGCCGCTTGCCGTCACCAGCGGCCACCTCGAACTCGCTGCCGAGGAGCTGTCGCCCGAGCGTATCGACGCCGCCAGAGACGGGTTACAGCGGTTAGAATCAATTATCAAGGACATGCGAACCGCGACCAGAGAGGGAACGCTTG
Source organism: Haloarcula sp. JP-Z28 (assembly GCF_011440255.1). Taxonomy (NCBI): domain Archaea; kingdom Methanobacteriati; phylum Methanobacteriota; class Halobacteria; order Halobacteriales; family Haloarculaceae; genus Haloarcula; species Haloarcula sp. JP-Z28. Next base: position 33,882 of record NZ_JAAOHT010000023.1, read on the forward strand.
CAACCGACGAGCAGGCGGTCGACATCGCTGACGTGGCAACGACGGCATGGGTTCACGTCGAAACCAGCAACGCAGTGCTGGAACCGCCGCCGCCGATACTGGTCGAAGCCGACCCAGAGCGATTGCTCCGACTGTTTGAGAACATCTTCGCTAACGCCGTCACACACGGGCCTGTGCGCGACGAACGAGCATCCGACGAGGAAGGAGGCGGCGACACCACCGAAATAACGGTTCACGTCGTACCGACGCCCGACGGCTTCGCAATCGAGGACGACGGCCGGGGAATCGCTCCCGACGAACGGGAGCGGGTGTTCGAACCGGGCGCGTCACGGGCGGCTGACGGAACCGGCTTCGGTCTCTATATCGTCAGGGCAATCGCCGAAGCCCACGGCTGGACAGTACGTGCCACAGCTGGAGAACACGGCGGTGCACGGTTCGAGTTCGATATTGATGCGGACACCGCCTGTTAGTCGTCTCCGCCTCAGGGCATGCCGTCGCCGCCCATACCGCCACCGCCCATGCCGCCGCCACCCATACCGCCCATCCCTCCGCCGAGTCCGAACGCACCGAGCAGGCTCGTGACGAGGCCGTAGACGACCAGTCCGAGGCCCCCGACAACGAGAGCGATGCCGACGGCGACGATGGGTGCCTTCCACGCGACCAGACCGATGCCGGCGAGCAACACGACGATGCCGCCGATACCAACCGCACCGAGTTTATCCAACATACCCGTGTAGGCCAAGCGGGCGGACAAAAGCCCGTCGGTCAGTGCTCGAACTCGGTGTCGACGTTCTGCGCCGCCGCGACCATCTCGGCGATGGTGTCCTGCCGGCGCAGCAGCCGCATCGTGTCGCCCTCGACGTCAAAGGTGCCGTCCATCGCGGCGGCGGAGATGTCGAGGTCGCCCTGCAACATCGTGACCCACTCGCTGTAGGGGCCACGGAACGCGAAGTCATACTCGGGGTCCGCGACCGTCCCAGCGGCGGTACAGGCACCGTCCTTGATGACAACGACGAACTGTATCGGTTCGCCGGTATAGGCGTCGTCAGCGCGGATTTCGAAACAGAATACAGCGGTGAAGTCGTCAGCGCTGTCGGCGAACGCAGCACGCTCGTTGATCCGGTCGCGCCACGCAGCGGCCCAGTCGTCGGCCTCGGTCGGCAGCGTCACAGTCATTGGCAGGCGGTATGCAAGGGGGGCTTTTCTGTGTTGCCTTGTCCGTTCGAGTGCAACCCCCGGGAAGTCGTCGCTGTGGCTCCGCGAAGAACGCGAGGAAAACAGCGAAACGGGGGCTTAGCGGCGCGATTCGCCACCGAGGTACAGCCGAGACACCTCGGGGTCGTCGAGCAGCGAGTCGGCCTCGCCCTCGAACTTGACTGTCCCCTGGTCGAGGACGAACCCGCGGTCGGAGATGCCCAGACCCTCACGGGCGTTCTGCTCGACCATGAGGATCGACGTGCCGAGGTCGTTGACCGTCTCAACGTCGTCGAACACCTCTTTCGCAGTGTTGGGTGCCAGACCGGCGCTTGGCTCGTCAATGAGCAACACGTCGGGCTCCATCACGAGCGCGCGGGCGAAGGCCAGCACCTGCCGCTGGCCGCCCGAGAGCGTCTTCGCGTTCGCGGTGCGTTTGTCGTCGAGGATGGGGAACCGGTCGTACAGTTCGGCCACGACCTCGTCGAGGCCGTCGTCGCGAGCGACCCCACCCATCCGGAGGTTCTCGTCGATGGTCAGCGAGCCGAACACGTTCTCGGTCTGTGGGACGTAGCCGACGCCGATACGGACGATATCTTCCGGGGCCATCCCGCCGATTTCGCGGTCGCCAAGACGTACCGAGCCGGTCCATGGCTCCAGCATCCCGAACACCGTCTTGAGGACAGTGGACTTGCCGGCCCCATTCGGGCCGACGAGGCAAGCGATCTCCCCCTCGCCGAGCGTCAGTGAGAGGTCATCGAGTACCTGCACTTCACCGTAGCCGCTGTCGACGCCGTCGACGGTGAGGATAGGGTCGGTCATTCCGACGGCCCTCCGAGGTAGGCGTCGATGACGCGCTCGTCGCTCCGGACCGCCTCGGGCGGCCCTTCGACGAGGACACTTCCCTGATTGAGGACGATAATCGGGTCGGCCAGCCGCATAATGAAGTTCATGTCGTGTTCGATAATGAGGAAGGTGATGCCCTCCTCGTTGAGTTCCTCGATGAACCCGGCCAGTTTGTCGGCCAGCACAGGGTTGACCCCGGCGACCGGCTCATCGAGCAACAGCAGGTCGGGTTCGGCCATCATCCCGCGGGCCAGTTCGACCAGTTTCATCTGCCCGCCCGAGAGGTCCGTTGCTGGCTGGGTCGCCAGATCGCCAATTTCGAACCGTTCGAGCATCTGCTGGGCCTGCTCCAGCGAGCGCCGTTCCTCCTGTTCGACGGTACTCGGCGAGGTGAACAGCGGGATAATCGATTCCCCGGTCTGGTTGTGTGGTCCGACCAGTAGCGCCTCCCGAACGGTCATGCCCTCCGGTTTTCGCGGCGTCTGGAACGTCCGGATCATCCCCTGATCGGCGATCGCGTGGGGCTTCTGGCCGGTCACGTCAACACCGTTGACCGAGACGGAGCCCGCATCGGGCTCGTAGAAGCCCGAGACGAGGTTGAACAGCGTCGATTTGCCGGCCCCGTTCGGACCGATGAGACCCGTAATCGTGCCGCGTTCGACCTCGATGGACGCGTCGTCCGTTGCCACGAGGCCGCCGAAGCGTTTCTCTAGCCCCTCAGCACGGAGAACGGGGTCGTCTTTCCCGAGAACCGGGCCGTCGGAGACGAGCGACTGCTCACTCATCGCGACCACCACCCATCGAGTCGGGCCAGATAAGTTCGCGCTCCGGCGGGAGAATCCCCTCCGGGCGGAGCCTGACGATGAAGATGATGAGCAGGCCGACCAGCATGAGTCGGAGCGGTGCCGCGCCGATGGGCAGCGCGCCGACGTCGGTCAGGAAGCGCGTTCCCTGCTGGATGGCGACGATGGTGAACCCGCCCAGCATCGCGCCGCGGTCGCTGCCGGTGCCGCCGAGGATAACGGCGACCCAGACGTAGAACGTCGTGATGGGCTGGAGGTCCTGCGGGCTGACGAACAACACGAGGTGGGAGTAGAACACGCCCGCAAGCGCCATAATGAGGCTCCCGATGACAAACGCCTGCATCTTGAACGCGAACGTGTTCTTGCCCAGCGTCTCCGCGAGGTCTTCGTCGGTCCGAATCGTTCGGAGGACGCGGCCCCACGGCGACTGGTGGATGCGCCGGAGGAACAGATAGACCGCCGCGACAATCACCGTGACGAGAACGACGTTCAGCAGGCTGGTGACGACCGACTGGCTCATGTTGAACACCGGCGTCCCGCCTGCGTAGAAGATGTAGGGGTACGTCAGGTCGCCGAGCACGGGCCAGTCGGAGAAAAACAGCGGGATGCCGGTCAGACCGGCACTGCCCGCCGTCCACTGTGATTCGTTGAGGATGAAGATACGCACGACCTCTGCGAGTCCCAGCGACGCGATTGCGAGGTAGTCATCGCGGAGTTTCAGCGTCGGGTACCCGATAATCACCGCGAGCACTGCGGCGAGTCCGAGACCGCCAAACAGCGCGATGACGGGGCTGACGCCGCCGGATATCGGCGAGCCGGACGCCGTTAGCAGCGCGGTCCCGTACGCGCCGAGGCCGAAGAAGGCCGCGACGCTGAAGTTGATCATGCCACCGTACCCCCACTGGACGTTCAGCCCCATCGAGAGGAGCATGTACATCGCCGACAGCCCGATGAGATACAGCAGGTACGCTGGTGCAAGGAAGCCGGTCAAAACCGCGACGAGCAGGAGCGCGGCGAGCGCGCCGAGCAGTCCGACGACACCCTTCTCGCGCGGCGAGTACGTACCGACATCGAGTGTGCTCATGTCGTATCACCCGCGATGCCGCGGGGCCTGACAAGCAGGACCGCGACCATGATGACGAACGCGACAGCCGGCGCGTAAGCGTTGCTGACCGGAAGGCCGACATCGCTGAGCAGCGGCGTCAGTTCGTGGAGCATCCCGATGAGGAGTCCACCGAGCATCGCGCCGTACACCGACCCGATACCGCCGAGGATGACTGCGGCGAACACGACCAGCAGGATGTTGAAGCCGATTCGCGGGTCGAGTTGGCTGTACAGCGCAAGGAAGACGCCGCCAGCGGCGGCCAGGGCGCTGCCGACAACCCACATGACGAGAATGACGCGGTCGGTTCGGATACCGCTCACGCGTGCAAGGTCGGGGTTGTCGGCCGTCGCACGCATCTTCCGGCCAAGCGTCGTCCGCTGGAGCAGGAGATGCAGGCCGGCGACGAGGACCGCCGCGCTGACAATAATCGCCACGTCTCGCTGTGTGACTGCGACATCGAGCGTGTCAAGCAGCACCGGAATCGGTCCGCTGCGGCTGATATCGTACTGCAGAAAGTCCGTCCCGAAGGTCGCCTGTAGCACTGCGCGGTAGACGAACGCCACGCCGATGCTCGTGATGAGCAGCCCGATCGAGTCCGTATCGAGGGGCTTGTACACGAGAATATGAGTGAGGACGGCGACGACCGCCGCAAGCGCCATCCCGACCGCCAGCGACAGGAAGAACCCGATCGGGAGACCGAGAACGGTGCCGCCAAGGCCGCCGAACACACCGAACGCGACGAACGCCCCGTAGGCACCAAGCGTCATCGTATCGCCGTGTGCGAAGTTCGCGAAGTCGGCGATGCTGTAGACCAGCGAGAGCCCAATACTCCCGAGGATGATGATACTACTGAAAACGAGCCCGTTTGCCAGGTACTGTAATATCTGCGCCATTGGTGAAAATGGAAAAGGGTCGTGGCCGCCTTAGCCCTCGATGAAGCCGCTGGATTCGTACGCGTGGTCCACGACTTCGAACACCTGCAGCAACCCGACGGGATCACCGTTCTCGTCGAGGTCGATGGGGCCGCTCACGCCGGTGTAATCCACGTCCGACGGTGAGCCACCGTTCGCCAGAATCTCGTGTGCGTCCTCGTATGAGGTCGCCTCCTCACCCTCGGGACGGGTCACGTCCCGGACGACTTCCATGAGCGCCGAGCCCGTGAACTCGTCGGCGGCTTCGATAGCGAGCGCGCTGACGACCACCGCGTCGTAGGCGTAGGCCGACCACGACGTGGGTTCTTCGCCGAAGCGCTCTTCGAACTCCGAGACGAACGCCTGGTAGTTCTCGGCGTCCTGCGGGACGCTCGGAACCACGGCCTTCATTCCGTCGAGGCTACCTTCGGGAGCTGACTCGAGGACTTTCGGGCCTTTGACGCTGTCGCCGCCGTACCAGGCGGCCTGATCGGTAACACCCAGGTCGAACGCTTCCTGGGACATCGTCGCGAACTCCGGCTGGTAGGTGATGAACACCCACGCGTCAGCGTCGGTGTCAGACATCGAGGAGATTGTACTGCTGTAAGAAGACTGACCCTGGTCGTGGGGTTCGTTGTAGACGATTTCTCCGTCGTAGGCCTCGATAAAGGCCTCGCCGACGGACTGCCCGTAATCGTTGTTGATCCAGGCCAGCGCGGCGGACTCGTTACCGTCTTCATCGAGGAGCGACGAAATCGCTTCCGCCTGTGCCTTGCCGGCTGGCGGCATCCGGAGCAGGTCCGGGAAGTTCGTCAGGTTCGGGCTGGTGCTGTTCTGACTGATCTGGACGACGTCCGTGTTCTGGACGACGCTCTCGTGGATGGCCGTGCTGACGCCGCTCCCGACAGTACCGATGAGCAGCGGAACCTCTTCCTGATTGACGAGTGTCTGGGCTGCACTGACTCCACCCTGGCTCGTACTCTGGTCGTCCTGCTGTGAGATCGCCAGTTCGCCGCCACTAACACCGACGGAGTTGATATCGTCAAGCGCGATTTCCTTGCCGCGCTGGTTCCGCTGACCGAACGCCGACAGTGAACCGGAAAGGCTGTCAACCATCCCGATGGTGTAGGTTTCGGAGCCTGAGTCCGTCGAGGAATCCGTCGATTCGCCGTCGCCGCCGTCGCCACCGTCGCCCCCATCACCTTCGTCGGGAGCACCACCGGAACAGCCGGCAAGGCCGACAAGTCCGGCACTGGCAGCAGCTTTGATTACGCTTCGCCTGTCAATCGAACGCGTGTCATGTTCGTTCATGGTATACTGATATCCTTTTTCGCAAGTCCCTGTATAACCGTGTCCCCGTCCATGGTAGGCACCATGTTCTGGACAGCATACGAGAAGCCGTGAATTAATACTTCTGGAACGCGTTTGCCGCATAGAGTATCGCTACGGCTATGGAACGAACGGAGTTCATCACAGTAGATACGCACACGGGCGGAGAACCGACACGCATCGTACTCGACGGTATCGAGGCCGACACGCTCGCCGGAGAGACTGTCCGAGAGAGGCGTGACCGGTTCGAAGCCACGGCTGACGGCGTCCGGAAACTCCTCATGCAGGAGCCCCGCGGACACGCGGACATGTTCGGCGCGGTCCCGGTCCCGACTGACCGGGCCGACCTCGGGGTTTTCTTCATGGACACTGACGGCTATCTGGACATGTGTGGCCACGGCCTCATCGGGGTCGTCACCGCACTCATCGAGCGGGGCGAGCTTCCCGAAGCGCCAGAGTTGACCGTCGAAACCCCCGCCGGGCTCGTCGACGTGACGGTCGAGATAGCTGACGGCGTCGTCCGTCGCGTTGCGTTCGAAAACGTCGACAGTTACGTCTGTGAGACGGTTACCGTCGAACAGGATGGCGTCCCGGTCGAGGCTCGTATCGTCTATTCCGGGAACTACTTCGCCGTGGTCGACGCTGACAGCCTCGGGGTCGTGCTCAACAGCGAGGACGCCACGCAGTGTATCGACCCCGCACTGGAACTCCGCCGAGCAGTCAACGACGCCGCACCCAAGGACCCAGTCACCGGAACGCGGGCAACCGTCTCAGCGGTCGAACTCACCGCTAGCGACGACAGCGACCGGAGCTGTGTGGTGTTCGCCGACGGCTCCGTCGACCGCTCCCCCTGTGGAACAGGCACGTGTGCGCGGTTGACGCTCCATCATGTCGACGGCGACCTCGCCGTCGGCGAGCGTGTCGAAGTTACCGGTCCAGTTGGGTCGACGTTCGAGGGGTATATTACCGACACCAGCGTCGACAGCGGTGTCACCGTGACCAGTCCAGTCGTTTCGGGCACAGCGCATATTACGGGCGAGCACACGTTTTATCAGAACGACGACGATACGCTCGGCAGTTTCACTCTCGCTTGATTTCAGGCTTCAAGTGCGTGATTTTTTTGGTAGGGGGTGCGTTTAGGCTGATATAGTGGCGTAGTTTCGATAATGATTCCGCCGATAGCGAACAACTTCGTCGCCGGGGAGACAGCGCCGGGGGCGCTCGACCACGTCGCTTCGCTCAATGACGACGATGTCAAGGGCATCCTGAATCTGTTAGGTGAACACTACGACGAGCGCCAGCCAGCCGACGAGGACGCAGACCAGTACGTCGAGTTGATACAGGAAATCGACAAGAGCGGCCTCGACTGCGCTGTCTCGGTCAAGCCATCACAGATCGGTCTCGATGTTGGGGACGACGTGTTCGTCGAGAATCTCGAACGTATCGTCGAGGCGGGTGACGACCACGGTGTCTTCGTCTGGGTCGATATGGAGGACTACACCACGACCGACGTAACCCTCGACGCGTACGAACGGCTCGTCACAGAACACGAGGGCGGCGTCGGCGTCTGTACGCAGGCGAACCTCAAGCGGACGCCCGAGGACCTCGAGCGGCTTGCACCCCTTCCCGGGAAGGTCCGGCTAGTCAAGGGAGCCTACTCCGAGCCCGAAGAGGTCTCCTACAAGAAGAAAGAGCGCGTCAACGAAGCCTATCGGGACTGTCTCGAACTGATGTTCGAGGAGTTTGAGGGCGGCATCGGCGTCGGTAGCCACGACCCGGCGATGATAGACTACGCGAAAGACCTCCACGACGAGTACGGCACCGACTACGAGGTGCAGATGCTGATGGGCGTCCGCGACGACGAACAACGCGACCTCGCCGCCGAGGGCATCCCGATGTGGCAGTACATCCCCTACGGCGACAAGTGGTTCTCCTACTTCTACCGGCGCGTCCGCGAGCGCAAGGAAAACGCGCTGTTCGCCGTCCGAGCCGTGCTGAGCTAAACTACTGGTCCGGGTCGAGCAGTTTTGCTTCTGCTTTCCGAAGGTGTTCGAGCAGCGTTGTCTTCGAAACGCCGAGTTTCGACGCGAGTTCGCGCGTCGAGATACCCCGTGGCCACGCGTAGTAGTCCTCCTGTCGGGCAAGTTCGAACGCCTCGCGCTGGCTGTCCGAAAGCCGGTCCATCCGGCGAAGCTGCTTCGGATTGCCGCCGCCAGCGGACGTGATTCGTGTGACCTCGATATCGGCCGATTGCTCCTCGCGGATCTCGTCGAGGAGTGACTCCGCTTCGTCGCGGGAGTCCGGGAAAAACACCGGCCAGTGCTCGCGACCATGCCGGACCCGAACCGGGTCGTTGTGGATGAACCCGCGCGAGAGCAGGCTGTCGCTGATAGTGTTGTCCGGATCGTACTCGACGAACAACTCGCGGGTCGTGTTCCCCGGCGACGAGCCCGTTCCAGTCGCGCCGTGACGCTCGCGCAACTCCAGCACAGAGTCGGTCAGTGATGAGTCACGAGTCGCGTCGATGAGCGCCTCAACGTCGCTAATACTGTCGGCGTACGCGGTGAACAGACCCTTCACGCTACCGTTCTGTGTGTTGTACACGCCGTGGGCCAGCAGACCCGCCGCCGTCTTGTCGGTGACTTCGAGCGTCCAGCAGTCAGGATGCCAGATGCTCAGGGTGAGTTGGAGTCCCCCGTGTTGTGATTGTGCGTTACTCATACTGAGCGCCCTCCGTATGAAGGGGTGCTAAGGATAGTCACGATATGGACGCAAATAAAGGTGCGGTTGATAAGGGGAACACCGACCATGGGAGATAATGCCGGATTGTAGAGGATATATCAGGTTATTGCCGACCCCTGACCATGGACGGTGGAACATATTGGTGGGGGACGCGTACAGTACCTATCATGAGTACAGACGACTCACGTCGACACTACATCGACGGTGAATGGACGACAGGCACCGGCGACGAAACGTTCACAAGTCAGAACCCGGCCACCGGCGAGGCCCTCGCCTCGTTCCACCGCGGAACGGAGGACGATGTCGACCACGCACTGGCTGCGGCAGAGGACGCCTACGACGAGTGGCGCTCGCTCTCGCACATCGACCGCGCGGAATACCTCTGGGACATCTACCACGAGCTGCGTGACCGCCACGAGGAGCTCGGGGAAATCGTCACTATGGAGTGTGGCAAGGAGATCAGCGAAGGGCTGGCCGACGTCACCGAGTCCTGGCACATGGTCGAGTGGGCCGCCGGCAACGCCCGCCACCCCCACGGCGACGTGGTACCGTCGGAGATCGCCAGCAAGGACGCCTACATGCGGCGCAAGCCGAAGGGCGTCGTCGGCTGTATCACCCCGTGGAACTTCCCGGTCGCTATCCCGTTCTGGCACCTCGCAGTGACGCTGGTCGAGGGCAACACCGTCGTCTGGAAGCCCGCCGAACAGACCCCGTGGTGTGCCCACATCATCGCCGAGATGTTCGAGGACTCGGGCATCCCGGACGGCGTGTTCAACCTCGTGCAGGGCTATGGCGACGCCGGCAACGCCATCGTCGAGGACGACCGCGTCGAGACGGTCCTCTTTACCGGGAGCGCCGAAGTCGGCCACAAGATCGCCTCCAAGGTCGGTGGCGAGCCCGGCAAGATCGCCGCCTGCGAGATGGGTGGGAAGAACGCCGTCGTCGTTACGGATGAAGCTGACCTCGACGTCGCCGTCCACTCGGCCGTGATGTCGAGCTTCAAGACGACTGGCCAGCGCTGTGTCTCCTCGGAGCGCCTCATCGTCCACGAAGACCTCTACGACGAATTCAAGGAACGGTTCGTCGACATCGCCGAGGACATTGCCGTCGGCGACCCACTGGAGGAAGACACCTTCATGGGGCCGCTCATCGAGGAGGATCAGGTCGAGAAGTTCAAACGCTACAACGACCTCGCCCGCGAGGAGGGCGCGAACGTGCTCGTCGACCGCGCCGACCTCGGTGCCGAGGAGATTCCCGAGGGCCACGAGGAGGGCCACTGGGTCGGCCCGTTCGTCTACGAGATCGACTACGACGAGGACCTGCGCTGTATCAACGAGGAAGTGTTCGGTCCCCACGTCGCGCTGCTTGAGTACTCGGGTGACTTCGACGAGGCGCTGGAGATGCACAACAGCGTCGACTACGGCCTCGCCGGGGCCATCATCTCCGAGGACTACCGCCAGATCAACCAGTTCCGCGACGAGGCGGAGATCGGCCTCGCCTACGGGAACCTCCCGTGTATCGGCGCGGAGGTTCACCTGCCCTTCGGCGGCGTGAAGAAGTCCGGCAACGGCCTCCCGAGCGGCCGCGAGGTCATCGAAGCCGTCACCGAGCGCACCGCCTGGACGCTGAACAACTCCAAGGACATCGAGATGGCACAGGGTCTGTCAGCCGATATCATCACCGATGAGTAAGTCCGTCCAGTCGCCGGAGGTCGGGTCCGTCTGTCCGCGCTGTCGCGGCGAGACGACGACAGCGAAAGGCATCGAGACGTGCACCGACTGCTCGTGGGTCGGTTGCCTCGGCGCTGACTGACGCGACGACCACGCTTTTTTGTACGGCCCCAGCGTCTGTCCCACACCGTGACGGGGGCCATGGACCGGGTTCACGGTCCAACTTTTCCAAACCTTAAACCTCTCCCCGTCGAAGTACCGTCTATGAGCGACAACGACAGCAGGAAGAACCTGCGGATGCCGGAAGAGGACGAGGTGTTCGCCGTCGTCATGGACATGCTTGGCGCGAACCGCGTCAAGGTACGCTGTATGGACGGCGTCGAGCGCACAGCCCGGATTCCGGGCAAGATGCAAAAGCGGATCTGGATACGCGAAGACGATGTGGTCCTCGTCGAACCATGGGACTGGCAAGACGAGAAAGCCGACATCACGTGGCGCTATGAGAAACAGGACGCCGACCAACTGCGCGAGGAGGGCCACATTCAGGAGTAGCCTGATATGTATCTGGCCGCGCGCTCGACGGAGGCACAAGCGTGACAGAGGGGCAGTTCGGCCTGCTCGATACGGACGACGTCGACTCACCGGGTGACGAATGGGAAGAGGTCGACGTTTCCGACACGGAAGCCGACCGTATCGCCCGCAAACGGGACCGCGAGTTCAGCGAGTTCCGCAAGCGCATCAAGGACGCAGACCAGTTCAAGGTCGAGGCCAGCGTCTTCGACGATGCCACCTACGGCGCGCTGTACAAGCTCGTGCAGGACGGCCACATCGACGCCTTCGGCGGGCCGATTTCGACAGGCAAGGAGGCCAACGTCTACACGGCGCTGTCGGGCGAGACGGAGGTCGCAGTCAAAGTATACCGCATCAACGCCTCCGATTTCAAGGATATGCGGAGCTATCTCGACGGCGACCCCCGCTTCGAGGGCATCGGCTCGGACAAAAAGAAGGTCGTCACCGCGTGGGTCCGCAAAGAGTCGTCGAACCTCAAGCGCGCCCGCCGGGCCGGCGTTCGGACGCCGGAGCCCATCGCCGTCGAGCGGAACGTCCTCGTGATGGAGTATCTCGGGACCGAGGAGGGCCGCAGCAAACGTCTCAGCGAGGTCCACATCGAGAACCCGGAAACGGCCTACGAGGTCGTCAAGGAGTACGCCCGGCGGCTGTACGACGCCGGCCTCGTCCATGGCGACCTCTCTGAGTACAACATCGTCTTCCACGAAGGGCAGCTGTATATCATCGACCTCGGGCAAGCGGTGACCATCCACCATCCCAACGCCGACGACTTTCTGAAACGGGACTGCCGCAACGTTGCGAACTTCTTCGCCAGACAGGGCGTCGACGCCACGCCGGAGGAACTGCTCGCGTACGTCCGAGAGTACGCGACGCCGAAAGACAAGGCCGACACCGCGCCGGGCAGCGACGACGACGCCGTCCCGCAGGGAACACCAGCCGACCGCCGCGACGACGAGTAGTCACCAGCTTTCTGTTCGCACGGATCGGTTTCGGCAGGTGAGAACGTATTGCCGTAGCGATAAGTGAATTGCTATCAGTACCAGTCATTCCGACGCTTTCTGGAGATGAAATCGCAGTACATCGCGGTTTTCACCCGTTTTCTCACAACTTATTTTGATTGTGAAAACCACAGTATGTAAGCTGTTAGATGTTGTATATCTCAGCATGGGTGACCTGTCACAGTGCTTCTCATGCCGGGTGAGTCGTCACTGGTTTGGCCCGAGTAGGTGCGACTGATGGACACCGACCCAGCAGACAGCAGTTCGGACCAACAGACAGCGGACAGCGACGACTCGGTCTCTGAACGCCTCATTGAGGGGCTGTCCTCGCATGCAGTGTTCATGCTCGACACAGATGGCATCATCACGACGTGGCCTGAGCCGGCAGCATCACTGTACGGCTACGACCGGGACGCGACAGTCGGCCAGTACGTTGACATGCTGTTTGCCGACCCCGAGGAGATGGAGACAACCGTTGAATCGCTGTTGATCGAGGTGGCGAGCGGCCCCGTCGAGACACAGCACTGGCACCGGCGGGCTGATGGGTCCGTGTTCTGGGCCACCCTCTCGCTCTCGCAACTCGAGGACGGAGAGCTGACAGGGTTCGTCGCAGTCAGCCAGGACACGACAGAGAAACACCAGTACGACAAGATGCTCGAACGACAGAACGACCGGCTCAAGGAGTTCACCGACATCCTCGCCCACGACCTGAAGAGCCCGCTCAGCGTCATCTCCTCGCGGGTGCATCTGGCCCGCGAGACGGGTGACGAGGAACACCTCGACGCCCTCGAAGAGACGAGCGACAGGATGGCCCGTCTCGTCGAGGACCTGCTCCGTGTCGCAAGGCAGGGAAACGTCGTCACCGACCCGGAGGCAACGAACGTTCAGGCCGTTGTTAACACCGCCTGGGAGGGACACGGCGAAACCACCGACCGAGCCACGCTCCACTACGAGGACATCGGCTCGGTGAGCGCAGACGCCGACCGCCTCATCGAACTGTTCGAGAACCTCTTTCAGAACAG